>JBAYOJ010000004.1:0-35630 GCA_041678385.1 Burkholderiaceae bacterium
ACCGCCGCCACCCACAGGTGAATCTTGAAATCGGGAATGCCCGCCTCGTCCGCATTGGGGACGTTGGGCAGCGAAGGAAACTGCTGGCCATCGGCAATGACCAGCAGGCGGATCCGTTCCGATTGCGCCAGCGCCTGGGCGGCGGTGATGTCGGCAAAGCCGTAATCCACCG
Source organism: Burkholderiaceae bacterium (assembly GCA_041678385.1). Taxonomy (GTDB): domain Bacteria; phylum Pseudomonadota; class Gammaproteobacteria; order Burkholderiales; family Burkholderiaceae_B; genus Yanghanlia. The sequence goes on from JBAYOJ010000004.1 coordinate 173, forward strand.
TGCTGGATGCGACGGCCGTCACCGTTTCACCGGCGCCCTTGAATGGGATATTCGTGGCTTTGATTCCGTTCAGCTGATTGAAGTATTCCCCTATCAGGTGATAGCCCGCGGAGCCTGTGCCGAAATTCAGCGTGCCGGGTTTGTTCCTGGCATGCTCGACCAGCTCGGCAAGGGTCTTGAATTGCGAATCCCGGGGAACCGCCAGCACCCCCGGCGTCTTGAAGATGAACCCGATGGGCGTGAAATCTTTGACCGGATCGTACGGCAGGCTTTTGAAGAGCGCCGTATTGGAGGCCAGTATCGAATTGCTGCCGACAAGTATGGTGTAGCCATCCGCCGGCGCATCCAGCACCGTTCTGACCGCAATGAAGCCGTTTCCGCCGGGCTTGTTTTCGACGATCACGGGCACCCCGGCAATGTCAGATACTTTCTGAGCATAGTACCTGGCGCTGGTGTCCGTGCCGCTTCCCGGGTTGAACGGAACGACGAATTTGATCGGCTTGGATGGGAAGTCGGCGGCGGAGGCGGCCTTGCCGGCCACCGGAAGCATTGCCAGGCATGAGGCTGCTATGATGGTGAGAACGGATTTTGAAATCATTTTGTCTCCTGTTTTTGTCAATCATTGCCATTCCACTGTACGAATTTTCTATTGTGTGGCCGGCACGGCAATGCCCCGGAATTAATCGTGGGCATTGTTCTTCCTGAAATCATTGCTAACATTATTGATCCGGTTTCTGCCCAATACCAGCGCGTAATTTCGCTATCCGAAATTCTGTATGACCACCAAACTTTCCGCCCCGTCTCTTTCATCTCGCAGCGCAACCCGCGTAAGCGGGACATTCACCAGACTTACATCGGGCAGTCAGTCACTGGAACGCGGGATGCAGATCCTCAGATCCTACCGGTCGGGGGTGGATTTGCTGACCAACGCCGATCTGGCAGACCGCAGCGGCCTGCCGCGCCCCACGGTGAGCAGATTGACGCGGTCGCTGGTCGAGCAAGGTTTTCTCGATTACGACATTCCTTCGAAAGGCTACCGGCTTTCCCCTGTTTTTCTCAGCCTTGCCTACGTATTCCGTCAGGCGGAAGATACCGAGGAAACCGTATATCCGCTCATGCGGGAACTGGCGGAAAGCGAGGGGGTGAATGTCGGGCTGGCCTTGCCGAATCAGCTCGAAATGGTTTACGTGGAATCGCTTCGGGAAAGCCGGCGCGGTGTTTTCCGCCGTGCGGCATCCGGGTCGAGATTTCCCATGGAGTCGACATCGGGAGGGCGGGCGTACCTGGCGGCGCTGGGGAGGGAACAACGGGACGCCATCCTGAAGAGAATCAAAGAGAAGCATGGGAAGGGGTGGGCCGCGATCCAGCGCGAGATAGAAGAATCGGTGGTAAGAATAGCCAAAGAGGGTTATTGCGTCGCCCATTGGCAGCCGGGGATGACGGCGGTGGGGACCCCTCTGGTGAAACAGGACGGCAGAATCTATTCGCTGACGATAAGCTTCCACACGCCGGATTCACTGGCTGACTCCATACACAGGTATGGGCAGCTGTTGCTGGGCTTGAAGCAGGACATCCGCGATATCTGGCAAGGATAGGTTTGCGCCGCGGGATCATACTGCCGTCCCGAGGACGCTCTGGCTGATTCGAGCTGTGGTAGGTCAATACATTGTCTAGCTGCCCAGACCCAGCAATCGCAGGCCGGGCAGGCTTGCCTCTACCGCCAGCCTGCCTTCGTCCATGGCTGCTTCCGCCTTGTGGAAATCCATCAAGCCAAGTGCTGCCAAACGAGGTGCAATCACGGCATCCGCCGGGTCGCCCGCCATGCGGCTGCGGGTGATGCGCACCTGCATGATGTTGATGCTGGCGGCCAGAATATCGATAAGGGATGGCATGCGTTCTTGTTCCTGGCTTACCTCAGGAAGCAGGGCGGAAAGCGCTACAGGTACGTGGGCCCGCCAGGCGCTGCCTACACTGCTGCGCACTTTCTGTTCTGTCGGCGCACCGGTGTGCCGGCCTAGTATGTCAGTATTGAGGTCAATAGCCAATACAATATCGGCGCCCATTGCGCGAGCCAGGGAAACCGGTACCGGGTTCACCAGGCCCCCGTCCACCAAGAGGCGCCCCTCATGCCATACCGGTGAGAACAAACCGGGCAGGGCAATGGATGCGCGGACCGCATCAGTAGTGGAACCTTCCCTCAGCCAGACTTCCTGGCCAGTATGCAGGTCGGTCGCCACTGCCGCGAAGGGCAGCTTCAGATCGCTGACGGGGCAATCAATGAAATGCCGCTGGAAGAACCCCATGAGGCGTTCCCCCTTGAGCATGCCGCCATTGAGATGAAAATCCATCAGGGAAACGATATCCCGCACTTTCAGTTGCGTGACCCAGTGCTCGAAGCGCTTGAGTTCGCCCACTGCATAGGCGGCGCCGACCAAGGCGCCAATTGATGTCCCGCAGACGATGTCTGGCCGTATGCCGGCCTGTTCCAGCGCGTTCAATACGCCAATATGTGCCCAGCCCCGTGCAGACCCGCTGCCCAGCGCCAATGCAATGATGGGCTTGCGCCGTTGCTGTGTCATGATGAGGCTCAGGTCAGTTCCAGCGCCCGCCCCGGCCGGCGGCCGCATAACGGCCAGCCCCGAGCAGGAGGACAGCCAGGGCGCCAGCCAGGAACATGGCCTGCAGTTCCAGGCGCCAGCCACCGCTGGCAGTGAACATCGTCAGGTGGCCGCTGTGAGCGAGCAACACTGCAACCAACATATGCAGCGCCACTACTGCCGCGGCTAAGCGTGTCCAGATGCCTGCGATCAGCAGCAGGGGTGCCAGGACTTCGCCGATATACGCGCCCCAGGCGATGAATGCAGGCAGCCCCCTCATGACCAGCATGGCTTCAATGCCGCCGACACCATTGCGGATCTTTGCCCAGCCGTGCAGGAAAATCAGCACGCCCAGTACGAGACGTAACAGCAGTTTGGCGAGATCGTCGAGCGTGGTCTGTGACATGGAAGGAATACGGTCGGTTGGTGTTGCGGCGATTATAGGCGGGCGATATGAATCCGGCGTGGCGGTTTCTTCCGTGTTTTAATTCTTTGCGTGCCACTTGAACAGGAGGAGGTCTATCACCATGCACCGCATAGGCATCATGGCAGCCATGCATGACGAAATCGCAGGTTTGCTGAAACAGATGGAATCCGTAACGACCCAAAGCATCGGTATGCGCGACTACCATGTGGGATGTTTGCACGGCCAGCCTTGTGTAGTCGTTCTGGCACGTATTGGCAAGGTGGCTGCGGCCGCAACGGCAGTAACCTTGATACGCGAGTTCGGCATTGAACGTATCGTTTTCACCGGGCTGGCCGGGGGGCTGGCGGGGCATGTTCGGGTCGGTGATGTGGTGATAGGCACGGTGTTATTGCAGCACGACATGGACGCCAGCCCCATTTTCCCCCGCCACGAAATTCCTCTGCTGGGCCACAGCCGCCTTGAGGCAGATCCGGAACTCAGCACGCTGGTGGAAAATTCCACACGGGCTTATCTGGGTCATGACTGGCAGGGCGAAATATCACCCGCGACTCAGACCCGCTTTGGCCTGACAGATCCGAGCGTGCATGTGGGGCTGATAGTCAGCGGCGACTGCTTCATGAGTCGTGCTGCCGATGCCCAGGCCTTGCGCGATGAACTGCCCGATGCGCTGTGCGTGGAAATGGAGGGTGCGGCCGTGGCCCAGATCTGCCATGAATACGGTGTGCGTTTCGCTATCGTACGCACGGTCTCGGATCGTGCTGATGAAACGGCGGCCCACGATTTCAATGGCTTTCTGGCCGGCGTGGCCAGCCATTACTCCGCCGGCATACTGCGACGGGTCATGATTGCGCTGGAAACAGGAACGGCGGCCTGATCGCAGGGCCAGGCGGCCCGTTCAGCCGGCCCTTAGCGGGGGTTTCTGGTAGAAGGGTGGCCAGGAGGGTCCAGATCGCCCTGCATCCATTGTTGCAGGCCGTCCACCCACTGTTCGGCAGGCAAATCCAGGGTGTTGCGCAGTTGGGCCGCCCGTGCCTGCAGGGTGTCGAAATCGATGCTGGGCGAGCGCTTGAAAGCAATCGCCACAATATTGCCGTCGTGTACTTCCGGCAACCAGGCCACCGCTTCGAAGGATGCTTGCATGGCCTGGATATTCAGCGCGTGGTCGGGCCAGTCGCAGAACAGATTAACCGTCATGATGCCATCAGCGGCCAGGCTGCTCGCACAGGCCGCATAGAAGTCGCTGGAACCCCAGACTGGCGCTAGTGCGCGGGCGTCATAGAGGTCCACTTGCAGGATATCGATTGAACGACGTCTGGAAAAGTCCCCGACGTAATCCATGGCGTCCATGTTCAGCACCTGCAAACGTTCATCATCCTCGGGCAGGAAGAAGTGTTCGCGGCAGGCGTGTGCGACTGCGGGGTCCAGTTCCACCGCCGTTACATAAGCCGAGGGCAGATGTCGATAGCAAAATTTGGTCAGCGCGCCGGCCCCCAGACCGAGCTGGACGATATGCCTGGCGTTTTCACGAAACAGCAGCCACATCATCATCTGCTGGACGTATTCCAGTTCGATGGCATCAGGCTGCGCGACCCGCATGGCGCCTTGAATGGCGGCTGTGCCGAAATGCAGGCTGCGTACGCCGTCCGCCTCTTGGATGGTCAGCATATAACCCTTGGATTTCGCGTTGGCGTCGTATGATTGAAAACGGCCTTCCGTTTGGAAGGCCGTTGAAGATGTGGTCGGGGCGAAAGGATTCGAACCTTCGACCCTCTGGTCCCAAACCAGATGCGCTACCAGGCTGCGCTACGCCCCGACAAGCGTGAAACTATAACATATCCAGGAATTTTGGTTTTACTCATAAGTAAGACGGGCCGTTTGGCCCTTATTGGCATGCATTTTTTACGCAGCGAAATATTATTCACCATCTTTCCCGTTTTCCCTTGAGTCCAAGGTACCGGATCGGATATGTTCTAGCGGAATCGAAGCCCGGGGTGATGGCACCCCGGTCGTGTTCAGCGTGTCGAGCTGAAGCCAAAATACAGAACGGAGGATCGGATGTTTGAAAAGGTCGCAATAGTCGGGGCGGGCGCCGTGGGGGGTTACGTCGGGGCGCAGCTTAGCCGGGCTGGGGTTGAAACGGTGTTCATCGATCCATGGCCAGAGCATGTCGAGGCTGTGCGCAGCAAGGGGATCGAAATTCGCGAAATGAACCCCGCCGATAATTTCACGGCCAAGGTTCGGGCCCTGCATATTTGCGATGTGCCGCAGCTGATCGCCGAAAAGCCGTTTGACGTTGCCTTCGTCGCCGTCAAGTCCTATGACACACGCTGGGCAACCCAGATGATCGCGCCTTATGTGGCGCCGGGTGGTTGTTTCGTTTCCCTGCAGAACAGCATTAACGAAGAAGAAATGGCCGCTATTGTCGGCTGGGGCCGTACCCTGGGGTGCACGGTCAATCTGCTGGCTGCCGAGCTGATCGATCCGGGCGTTGTGGTGCGCAACTCACCTCGCGGCACCGACAAGAGCATTGGTTTGTGCGTCGGCGAAGTGCATGGCCGCGTGACGCCACGTGTCCAATCGCTGGTGAAAATGCTCGAGCACGCTGACACTACCAAGGCAACGACCAATCTTTGGGGTGACCGCTGGTCCAAGCTGGTTATCAACGCAATGCGCAATGGGGTGTCGGCTGTCACAGGCATGAGCGGCAAGCAGCGCGATCTTGACGAGCATGCACGCGATGTCACTATCCGTCTGGGTAGCTCTTGCGTGCGGGTGGGCAAGACTATGGGGCTCGAACTGGACGCCGTCAGCGGCCTGGATCTCGAAGTGCTGGCACGTGCGGAAGAAGACCCGGAAGCCTATAAGGCCATTACTGAAATGATCTACAAGGTGGCAAACTCCCGCAGCGACGGCCAGCGCCCGTCGATGGGGCAGGACATTCGCAAGGGCCGGCGCACCGAAACCCATGCGATCAACGGCCTGGTAGCGGAACGGGGCCGGCAGTTCGGTGTGGATGCGTCGATCCATCAGCGCCTGCACGAGATCATCCTGCAGGTAGAGTCTGGCAAGCTTACGCCTAGCCCTGATCTGATCCGGGATCTCTAATTCAGGCCTGAACTCCGGTCGGCAGAGCGGAGCCTGCCTGACGGCCTCATCGCTGCAAGGCGCTGGGGCCGCTTTTATTTTATTTATGCTGGCTGGCTGTCAGCCAGCCAGCACAGTTGCTCAGGCTGCTTCTGAAGGCGGTTGTTCTTCGGATAGAGGCAGGCGCTCAACAAACACCTTGGCGATACGCCGGCCATCCAGTTCGATGATGCGGAAATGCAGCTCCCAGGGGGGGTGCCGAAGGGTGAAGGTTTCGCCCACTTCCGGCAGTTTTCCTAGTTGCTGCAGCAGGAAGCCAGCCACGGTGCTGAAGTCGTCGGTACCCTGCGACAGCCCTTCCACATCAAGCGTCTGTTCGAAGTGATGCAGATCGGTGCCGCCTTCCACTATCCATTGGTTTTCGGCCTTCACGATGATGTCAGGGGTTTCGTCTTCGTCGGGGAAGTCGCCGGCAATGGCTTCGAACACATCGATAGGCGTCACCAGCCCTTCGACTGTCCCGAATTCATTGATGACGATAACGAGTTGCCCGCGTGCCGATTTCAGGGTGTTGATGAGGTCGAGCATGCGTACGCCTTCATGCACGATGATAGGCGGGCGCAGACGCTGTTGATTGACGTTGCCGTCGACGATCAGGCTGGCGATAAGGTCTTTGGCACGGCCAATACCGATGATATCGTCGAGCGAGCCACGGCACACGGGATAAAAGCCGTGAGGTGTGCGGTTGATTTTGTCGCGTATTGTCTTTGGGTCGTCTTCGACATTGATCCAGCTGATGTCGGTGCGTGGCGTCATGACGGAATGGACGCTGCGTTCGGCCAGGCGCAGGACACCGCTGACCATGTGGCGTTCTTCCTCGGCGAAGGGGACTGCATCGTGTGAGGCCATGCCATCGTTGGGCGTTTCGGGCGCGGTGCTACTGCGTTTACCCAGCATGCGCATGACGGTTTCAGCCGTACGCTCGCGCATGGGGCGATCGGAACGCATCAGCAACAGGTTGCGGCGAGCCAGCTGGTTCAGGAACTCGATGATCACCGAAAAACCAATGGCGGCGTACAGGTAGCCCTTGGGTACTTTGAAGCCGAAGCCTTCCGCCACCAACGAGAAGCCGATCATGAGAAGAAAGCCCAGACACAGAATAACAACAGTAGGATGAGCGTTCACGAAGCGGGTAAGCGGCTTGGAAGCCACCAGCATGACCCCGATGGCGATGATGACTGCGGCCATCATGATTTCGAGATGATCCACCATGCCTACGGCGGTGATCACTGCGTCGAGTGAAAAGACGGCATCCAACACCACAATCTGCGTCACGATGATGCCAAAGCTCGCATAGGCGGGCGATTGCAGGACGGCGTGGCGCTGGCCTTCAACCCGTTCGTGCATTTCCATGGTGCCTTTGAACACCAAAAAGAAGCCGCCCAGTATAAGGATGAGGTCGCGACCGGAAAAGCCCATATCACCCACATGGAACAGGGGGGTGGTCAGGTGGAACATCCACGAGATCACTGACAGCAGGGCCAGGCGCATGATGAGCGCCAGAGACAGGCCCAGGATGCGAGCCTTGTCCCGTTGGTGAGGGGGAAGTTTGTCCGCCAGAATGGCGATGAAGATCAGGTTGTCGATCCCCAGCACGATCTCGAGGACCACCAGGGTTAACAGGCCGACCCAGACGGATGGGTCCAGCAGGAGCTCCATTACGATGAAATCCAGAAAATAAAAAAACATTATAGAGACGCGATTGTGGATATTTGCAGCGGCGGTCAAATAATTGTCTTGGCTGAGATGCAAAAGAGTCTTGACGAGTAATTATGCTCAGGAATAGCATAAAGGCCGCGCGGCGACCGATGTGCCGTGTGACAGCGGCACTTTGCCCTCAAAATTCATCACTTCGGGACTTCTGGAATGAGCATGCCTTTTCGGCGCCTGGCGCAAACCTTTGCCTTTTTATGCGGTACTGCCGCCTTTGCGTCCGGGGCGCAGGCGCAGGAAACCATCCGCATCGGCGAGTTGAACAGCTACAAGACGCAGCCGGCCTTTCTGGGCCCGTACCGTATGGGTATGGAGCTGGCGGTGGAACAGATCAATGCGGCCGGGGGCGTCAACGGCCGCAAGCTGGAGCTGATCATACGCGACGACAACTCCAACGCGGGTGATGCCGTACGGGCTGCGGAAGAACTCGTCACGCGTGAGAAAGTCGACCTCCTGACAGGGACCTTCCTGTCCAACATTGGCTTGGCGGTCGCCGATTACGCGCGCCATCGCAAGGTGTTCTTCCTGGCGAGCGAACCTCTTACTGACAAGATCGTATGGGAGCAGGGCAACCGTTATACCTTCCGCCTGCGCAATTCCACCTACATGCAGGTGGCGATGCTGATTCCCGACGCCGTCAAGATGAATCGCAAACGCTGGGCTATCGTCTATCCCAACTATGAGTATGGCCAGTCGGCGGTTGCCACTTTCAAGCAACTTCTGAAGGAAGCCCAGCCTGACGTCGAGTTCGTGGCAGAGCAGGCAACGCCGCTGGGGCGCATTGACGCCGGAAATGTGGTTCAGGCACTGGCCGATTCCAAACCGGATGCATTGTTCAATGTGCTGTTTGCCGCGGATTTGGCGAAATTCGTGCGGGCCGGTAATCAGCGCCGATTCTTCAATGACCTTTCGGTGGTCAGCATGCTGTCGGGTGAACCGGAATATCTTGACCCGCTGGGCCGCGAAACCCCCGAAGGCTGGGTGGTGACCGGCTACCCCTGGTATGCCATCGACACGCATGAACACCAGGCTTTCCTGGACGCTTATCAAGCGCGCTACGACGACTATCCCCGTTTGGGTACGGTCATTGGCTACAGTGCCATCGTGTCGTTGGCCGAAGGCGTGCGGCTAGCGGGTTCTACCGACACCGAAGCCATGATCCAGGCCTTCCGCGGCCTTGACGTCATGACGCCTTTCGGTCCCATTACCTACCGGTCGCAAGACCATCAGTCCACCATGGGCGCCTACGTAGGCACACTGGCCGTACGTGAGGGCAAGGGTGTGATGACCGATATCCGTTACGTTGACGGCGCCACCGTCCAGCCGGCCGACGAGCTGGTGCGACAATGGCGGCCGGCTTCTGCCCAGTGAGCACGCATTGTCCGCTGTGCAGGAAAGTGAGGACGGTCAGGCGATGATGGATACTGCAAGGCGGGGGTTGTCATGACGCTCACGACGCTGTTCGTCCAAGCGCTGAATGGCCTGGCGGAAGCCTCTTCACTGTTTCTGGTGGCCGTGGGGCTGTCGCTGATCTTTGGCGTCAGCCGCATCGTCAATTTTGCGCATGGCTCGCTTTATATGCTTGGGCTGTATGTCGCCTGGAGCCTGGTTCAGGCTTGGGGGGATACGGTGGCTGGCTTCTGGGGGGCCATGCTGGCTTCGGCAGTGCTGATCGGCCTGCTGGGTATTTTCGTCGAGATGACACTACTGCGCCGCATTTACAGGGCGCCGGAAATGTTTCAGCTGCTGGCGACCTTTGCGCTGGTGCTGGTTTTCAAGGATCTGGCATTGTGGCTCTGGGGGCCCGAAGATCTGCTTGGCCCGCTCGCCCCGGGGCTGGAGGGTTCGGTAGAGGTTTTGGGGCGCTATCTCCCGGTGTATGACCTCGTTCTGATCGTTATCGGCCCGCTGGTATGGTTTGCCTTGTGGCTGTTGCTCAATCGCACTCTCTGGGGCCGGCAGATCCGCGCCGCTACCCAGGACCGCGAAATGCTGGGTGCCCTGGGCGTGAATTCCATCTGGTTGTTCACCAGTGTGTTTGCCTTGGGCGCCTTTCTGGCCGGTCTGGCGGGTGCTCTGCAATTGCCGCGCCAGCCGGCCAGCCTGGGGCTGGACCTTGCCGTGATCGGTGATGCTTTTGTGGTGGTTGTCGTAGGTGGCATGGGTTCAATCTCCGGCGCTTTCCTGGCGGCGCTGATCATTGCGCAGCTCAAGGCCTTGTGCATTGCCTTGGGTGTAATGGAAATCTTCGGTATTCAGGTCGCCTTTCCCAAACTCACACTGGTCATCGAGTTCCTGTTCATGGCGGTGGTGTTGATTTTCAGGCCCTGGGGCCTGCTGGGCAAGCCGATGGCGGTGGCTCGTTCTGTCAGCGGCGGTGATGCGCCGTTGGTGCCGGCTGGCCCCGGTCTGCGCGTCCTGGCTTTGGCTGCGGCGGCGCTGATCTTCCTGTTGCCCTCGGTCAGCAGCTACCTGCCTTACGCAACCGTCATTGCGCAAGATATGTTGATAGCCGTGGTTTTTGCCGTCAGTCTGCATTTCATGATGGGGCTGGGCGGCATGGTGTCCTTTGGGCATGCCGCCTATTTTGGGATGGGCGCCTACGCAGTCGCCCTGGCATTCAAGAGTCTGGGCTGGGGTATGGCGGCCTCTTTGCTGGCGGCACCGGTGCTGGCTGCTGCGGCAGCATTGCTGTTTGGCTGGTTCTGTGTGCGGCTGGCCGGGGTCTATCTGGCCATGCTGACCCTGGCCTTTGCGCAGATAGTCTGGTCGGTTGTCTACCAATGGGACGCCGTCACAGGGGGGTCCAACGGCATGATAGGGGTCTGGCCGGAAGCATGGCTGAGCGGTACCGCCTGGTATTACTTCGTAGCGGTAGTGGCGCTGGCCATTGTGTTGATGGTGCGTCGTATCGCGTTTTCCCGTTATGGCATGACACTGCGCGCTGTGCGTGACTCTGCCATGCGGGCAGACGCCCTGGGCGTGGATGTGCAGCGGGTACGTCTGCTTGGCTTCTGCCTGGCTGGCACGTTGGCTGGCGTGGCAGGGGGCCTGTTCGTTTTTTCCAAGGGCGGGGTGTCGCCAGAAACGCTCATGGTCGGCACTTCCGTCGATGCGTTGGTGATGGTGTTGCTGGGTGGTCTCCAGCAACTGGCCGGCCCAGTGGTTGGGGCGGTGACCTTCACCGCCATGCGCGACTATTTCGTGGGGGTCACTGAATATTGGGGGGCGCTGTTTGGGGCGGTCATTCTACTCATGGTCATTGCGTTTCCACAGGGGGTTGCAGGCCAGTTCTCGCGCTGGGGCGCTGCGGTGGGGCGTGAACGATGAACATCGTGGGAAATAAACTGTCCTCCGCACTGCTTGAGGTGCGCGGACTGACACGGCGCTTTGGTGGCAATCTTGCGGTGGCCGGCATCGACTTCGACGTCCATGCGGGTGAACTGTTGGCGCTCATCGGTCCGAATGGCGCGGGCAAATCCACTACCTTCAATATGGTCAACGGGCAGCTGGCGGCCACTGCGGGTTCGGTGCGTTTCGCCGGCCGCGAAATTCTCGGCATGGCTTCGCACAAGGTGGCGCGGCTGGGGGTAGGGCGCAGTTTCCAGATTGCTGCAACCTTTGCGTCACTCACGGTATTGCAGAATGTGCAGATGGCTTTGATTGCCCATCAGCGCCGGGTGTTTTCCTTTTTTTCCCTTGCCGACAGGCATCAACCAGAGCAGGCCATGGCGCTGCTGGAACAGGTTGGCATGGGGCATCTGGCGCAGCAACCGTGCAGTGGTCTGGCTTATGGTGACGTCAAGCGGCTGGAGCTGGCCATGAGTCTGGCCGGTGACCCACGCTTGTTGCTGATGGATGAACCCACGGCGGGCATGGCGCCGGCAGAGCGCAACGCGCTGGTTGCGTTGGTCAAGGAAATTGTGCGTTCGCGCAATATGGGCGTGTTGTTCACAGAGCACAGCATGGACGTGGTTTTCGATCATGCGGATCGCATTATTGTGTTGGCGCGGGGCAGTTTGATTGCTCAGGGTGATTCCGCCAGCATACGTGCGCATCCGGAAGTGCGTCGGGTCTATTTCGGCTCGAATGTCGAGCTCGGCCATGGCATGGTCGAGCCCAACGCCGTCGGGCAGCAATCTGTTGCTCACATAGGGGGCATTCATGGCGGCGTTTGAGCTGGGCCATCCTGCGCCATCGTGTGTGCAGACGGCCGACATGCTGCTTGACGTGCATGAGCTGGACGCCTGGTACGGCGCCGCGCAGGTGTTGCGCGGCGTCAGCTTGCAGGTGGGGCGTGGTGAAGTGGTCGCGCTCATGGGGCGCAACGGGGCGGGTAAGTCCACGACCTTGAAGGCCATCATGGGCCTGGTGCGTCGGGCAAGTTCCCGGTTGACTTTCATGGGTGCCGCAGTAGATCGACTGCGACCCTTTCAGATGGCCCGTCTGGGCATGGGCTATGTGCCCGAAGACCGGCGAGTGTTTACCGAGCTTACCGTGGACGAGAACCTGTCTCTGGGCCGGTTGCCGCCGCGCAGCTGGCCTGACGGGAAACAGGCTGCCAACTGGACAACGGCCGAGCTGTACGATTTATTTCAGCCACTGCAACCCTTGCGCGAACGCCAGGCTGGCACCCTCAGCGGCGGCGAGCAGCAGATGCTGACAGTGGCGCGGACCTTGATGGGCAACCCCTTCCTCGTGCTTCTGGACGAGCCTTCGGAAGGGGTGGCGCCCATTGTGATCGAACAGATGATCACAATGATCCATGCTTTGCGGTCGCGCGGGTGCAGCATTCTGCTTTCAGAACAGAACGTGCCGTTTGCGCGGCAGGTGGCAACCCGAGCCTATGTGCTGGAAAAGGGCGTGATCCGATACAGTGGCGCCATGAACGTTCTGCTGGAAGACGAACAATTGCGACAGCAATATCTCACGCTGTAGGAATCACGCCACCGCCCGTCGCAATTCCTGGGTATTCATCCCTTCACCGTTGCGATATCGCTGAAGCAGTGCCTGACGCCGTTCGTCTGCGGCCGTCATGGACGCTTCCTTTATATGGCCATAGCCGCGAATTTCTTCCGGCAGGCGGGCCAGCTCGATGGCTGTGGCAACCCGGTTGTCGTCCAGCGTGCGAGAAAATTCGTCCACCATCGCCAGGTAATCCTCGACGAGTTGTCGTTCACGCTTGCGCTCTTCCGTATGGCCGAAGGGGTCCAAAGCGGTACCTCGCAGGCCGCGCAGGCGTGCCAGTATCTTCATGGCGGACATCATCCAGGGCCCATAGGCGCCTTTCAGCGGGCGGCCTTGTTCGTCGCGTTTGGCAAAGCGTGGTGGCGCCATATGGAATTGCAGCTTGTAGTCCACACCCGGCTCACCCTCGAAGGAATCGCGCAGTCGGTCCAGGAAGACGGGGTCGGTATACAGACGCGCCACCTCGTATTCGTCCTTGTAGGCCATAAGCTTGGCAAGGTTATGTGCCACGGCCTCGGCCAAGGGCCTGCTGCCTTTTTCACGCATGGTATCGACGGCCTTGCGATAGCGGCGTGCATATGCCGCATTCTGATAATCGCTCAGCCAGCGTTCATTACGCTCCACAATCTGATCCAGGGTTTCTGGCATCGAGAGCGTCTTGCCCGGCTGGGCCGGGGCCAGCCGCTGCAGCAGCGTATCAGCGCCTTCATGGGCGGCTTGACGTCCCCATTCAAATGCTTGCAGGTTTTTCTCGACCATGACGCCATTCAACTCGATGGCGCGGCGCAGGCTTGCGCCTTCCAGCGGGATCCATCCCTTCTGCCAGGCGTAGCCCAGGATGAGAGGGTTGGCATAAATGCTGTCGCCCAGCAATGCCAGCGCCAGTGCGCTGGCATCCATGAAGTCGCATTGATCGCCAATGGCACTGCGCAGACGCGCCTGCGCCTGCTGAGCCGGAAAGCGCCAGGACGGGTTATGGATGATTTCCGCAGTCGGTGCTGCTGCGCCATTCACAACGGCTTGCGTATGGCCATGCTGCACGCGGTCCAGCACGTCGGCCGAGGTGCTAACGATGGCGTCGCAACCCAGCAGCAGTCGGGCGCGGGCAGTGGGGACTCTTGTGGAAAGGATGCCGGAAGGTTGAGCGGCGATTTGAATATGGCTGGTGACGGCGCCGCCCTTTTGGGCGAGGCCTGCCATATCCAGCACGCACACCCCCTTGTTTTCCAGATGGGCGGCCATGCCGAGCAGGTTGCCGATGGTGACGACGCCTGTGCCGCCAATGCCGGTTACCAGGATGCCATAGGTACCGTCCAGATCAGGCACAGTGGGCTGCGGCAACGATGCGCCGGTGCCTTGCAGGCTGCCGAAAGCGCTGCCTGCATCGCCAGGGGCGGCCTGGCCGGATGCGACAACAGCGGGGCGGGGTTTACGTGGCTGTGCGCCTTCGAGCGTGACAAAACTCGGGCAATAGCCCTTCACACAGGAAAAATCCTTGTTGCAGGAAGATTGATTGATACGCCGCTTGGTGCCGCGAGGGGTTTCGACCGGTTCCACCGACAGGCAGTTCGATGCCGTGGAACAATCGCCACAGCCTTCGCAGACGTCGGTATTGATATAAGCGCGGCGCGCAGGGTCGGGGTAGGTGCCACGTTTGCGGCGCCGTCTTTTCTCGGTGGCGCAGGTTTGGTCATAGATCAGCACCGTGGTGCCTTCGACTTCCCGCAGCTCGCGCTGAACCTGATCAAGCTCATCGCGATGATGGATACGCGGGCTGCCAACCAATGACACGCCTTTGTATTTTTCAGGCTCGTCAGTGACGATGACGACACGGCGCGCACCTTCGGCAGTCACTTGCGCGACGATGTCCGGTACGGCCAGATTGCCATCCACAGGCTGGCCACCCGTCATGGCGACGGCATCGTTGTAGAGGATCTTGTAGGTAATGTTGGCCCCGGAAGCAATGGCCGCACGTATGGCAAGCAGTCCCGAATGGAAATACGTACCATCACCCAGGTTTACGAATACATGTTTTTCGCGGGTGAAATGCTGCTGGCCCGTCCATGCCGCGCCTTCCCCGCCCATATGGCTGAAGGTCTCGGTGCGCCTGTCCATCCAGATGCTCATGTAGTGACAGCCGATTCCGGCCAGCGCTCGTGAGCCTTCCGGTACCCGCGTGGATGTGTTGTGGGGGCAGCCGGAACAGAACCAGGGCTTGCGTTCAATGGCCGCAGGCGCATCGCTCAGGGCGCGCGCCTTTGCGTCCAGGGTGGCGATATGAGCAGTAATGCCAGCGCGGACGTCATCGGGCAGGGGAATGTGTTCGAGGCGTTGCGCAATGGCCCGGGCGATCAATGCCGGTGACAGGTCTGCGTGGGATGTCAACAGCCATGGCCCGCGAGGGTCGGCCCATTCGCCGCCACCATTGCCCTGATCAGCGAACTTGCCCGATACGCGGGGGCGGACGTCGTCACGCCAGTTATAAAGCTCTTCCTTGATGGCGTATTCAAGCAGCTGACGCTTTTCTTCGACCACCAGGATTTCCTGCAGGCCAGTAGCGAACTCGCGCGCATCCTGAGCATGCAAAGGCCATACACAGCCCACCTTCATGACACGCACACCGATACGACGACAGGTTTCGTCGTCCAGTCCAAGATTGCGCAAGGCTTCGCGGGTGTCGAGATAGGCCTTGCCGGCCGCCATGATGCCAAATCGGGCATCCGGTGAATCCAGGACGATGTGGTTCAGGCGATTGCGACGTACATAGGCCAGCGCGGCATACAGTTTGTGATCAAGCAGGCGGGCTTCCTGCACCAAGGGGCTGTCCGGCCAACGCAGGTTCAGCCCATCGGCGGGGACAGGAAAGTCTTCAGGCAGCAGGATGGCTGGCCGCTGGGGATCCACATCGACCGACGCGCTGGATTCGACAATCTCCGTGACACACTTCATGCCTACCCAAAGGCCGGTGTAGCGGCTCATGGCCCAGCCGTGCAGGCCAAAATCCAGATATTCCTGCACGGTGGCCGGATAAAGCACGGGAATTCCCGCCGCCACCAGATTGTGTTCCGACTGATGAGCTACGGTCGAAGACTTGGCGGCGTGGTCATCGCCAGCCAGCACCAGTACCCCACCGTGGCGTGAAGTGCCAGCAGCGTTGGCATGCTTGAGCACATCCATGCTGCGATCCACGCCCGGGCCCTTGCCGTACCACATACTGAAGACACCGTCGTGGGTGGCGTCTTCGTAAAGGTTTACCTGCTGTGTGCCCCAACAGGCGGTGGCTGCGAGATCCTCATTCACGCCCGGCTGAAAAACGATGTCATGAGTCTTCAAGTGGGCTTTTGCCTGCCAAAGCGCCTGATCCAGCGCGCCTAGCGGTGAACCCCGATAGCCCGAAATGAAGCCGGCGGTATTCAGGCCGGCAGCATGGTCACGCGCTTGCTGCAGCATGGGCAGACGCACCAGCGCCTGCGTGCCGCTCAAGTAGACGCGGCCCTGATCGAGCGTGTATTTGTCGTCGAGCGATACTTCATGGCCATGCGGCAATACGGATGCCGGTACGGGAGCGTTCATGGCGCGGTCTCCTGTTGTTTTGAGTGCGGTTTATATCCTTAATGGCGAGTGTATCTGCACGGACCTGTTATCGTAAAATGAATCTTTCAGCTAACAGATATCTGAAATTCAGATGAAGAGCGAAGTCACCTTACGACAGTTCCGTTATTTCATTGCGGCAGCTACGTCGGGGCAATTCTCCACAGCAGCCATTGCGGAAAACGTGTCGCAATCGGCGATCACCAGTGCCGTCCAGAGCCTGGAGCGCAGGTTGAAACTGCGCCTGTTCGACCGTCTGCCGCATGGTGTTGCCCTCACGCCTGAAGGGCAGGTCTTTTTCCATCACGCGCGGCACGTCATGGATGCAGTGAGTGACGCGCTCAACCACGCCTCGCTCAAGCCGCAAGCCATGCAGGGCACGATACGCCTGGCTGCAACGTACACCGTACTGGGTTATTTCCTGCCCGACCTGCTGAGTCGTTTCAAGCGCAGCTACCCTCAGGTTGAGATCGACCTTATCGATATGGAGCGCCCTGCACTCGAGGACGCGGTCCGAGAGGGTTCCGTGGATCTGGGCATTGGCTTGTTGTCCAATATCGACCCTGAACACGGCTTCGGCATGCATACCCTGGTGCGGTCCCGCCGTCGTGTGTGGGTGGGGGCCAATCATCCCTTGGGAAGGCAACCCAGTGTAACGCTGGATGAAATTGCCGCTTATCCCTATATTCTTCTGCAGGTGGATGATGCGGGGCAGGCTGCCATGCGGCATTGGGACGATGGAGGCAAAAGCTTGAAGGTCGCCATGCGCACCACATCAATAGAGGCTTTGCGCGGCCTGGTGGCTTATGGCTTCGGGGTGTCCATTCTTTCAGACCTGGTTTATAGGCCGTGGTCGCTGGAAGGCAAGAAGATCATCGCCCTGCCTATACAGGACGGGCTGGATCCCATGGAGGTCGGCATGCTGTGGGCGCCAGGTAAGGAACCCGGCGGGTTGGCCGACATCTTCCGCCAATTCCTGATTCACGCCTGCGATGCTGCTGAATTGCGACCAGCTGCCGGTTGAGCGTGCAATCCCGAAAGGGCGCCGCCAGCAGGGTTCTCAAGGCACCAACGCCAACCCAAAGCGTATCTGCGACCCTGTTTTCTGGTCGTAGCCCAGCAGCGTCTCGTTATAGCCTTTGAAATACTGCACGTGGAAGTAGCCGTTCATATTGAGAAATGTGCGTTGCAAGGGCCAGGCGGCTTCCAGTTGAGTGCTGTACCGGCTGCCGCTGCCTTGCCGATACAAACCCGTCAGGACCAGGCCGTTATCCTGGGCCCAGCGCACTTTCCAATCCACATGGCCGACGTAATCCTTGTAGTCGGGATTGTCCTTGGTGCCGAAATACTGTTTGATGCGCGGGGCGAATGTCAGGGTGCTGCCGTGCCCGAAACGGTAGTTGAATTCTGGCTGGATATAGGCGAAATTCAGAGAACGGGAATCGTCACCGCTTTTGCCATTGGATTCATGCTCTACGCCGCTTTGCAGGCCCAGGAAGAAAGGGCTGCCCTCAGGGCGGAAAATGGCATCCTGGCGCCAGAACAGGCTGGGTTTAAAAGAGGTGTCGACAAAAGGGTTGGATTCAGAATGAAGATCCCATAATGACGTCTGGGTATACCCCAGGTACAGGCCGTCCACAAAGCTTGGGTGCTGCGGGTCCTTGGGGGTAAACAGGCGGTATTTCAGGCTGATCTGAAAACGCGCCATGCGGCTGTCGTCGCCACCCACGTCAAAATATACGGGTTCGTAAGGCGAGATTGCGCTGCGGAACCGCTCAAAGCCCGGGTTCGGCTGCACGCCGCCAGCAGAAACGGGTGCCGGGCCGCCACTATGGCTGGCCCCCGCCTGCGCAACGGCGTGTTGTGAAGCCACCGGGTCGGCGCCCAGCAGGCCGCCTTTGCCCGCGTCAAGCACGGGGCCGTCTGCAGGCGCTGAGGCAATCCTGGCTGCTTCGGTAGGGCTGGTGTCCAGCGCCAGCAGCGTCGCATCGCCTTCCACATTGATGGCCTGCAGGCCTTTGGCTTCCCGGGGGACGACTGCGCGCCATTGGAAGCGGGCAAAACTGTTCACCGGAATGCTGGCTGCCGGGTTACCGCTGTCCAGGTAAGCGATGCTACGTAAAGTCTGTCCGCGTTCGTTGCGCCATTGCAGCACGATAGTGGCCGGCGCCTGCCAATCCATAAGGTCTGGTGTGTCATTGAAGACCAGGGCCTGGACCTGGAGGCTTTCACCGCTGGTGGCGTGGTTTCTGTCCAGCGAATACGTTACGCCTGCCAAACTGTCCAACGGCCAGGAAGCCGCTATAACGCTGAGCGCCGCAAAAGCGGCATGGAGGGGTTTCAGCCTATGGATTCTACTAATTGTCATATTCTGGATATTGTTGTTCATCTGCTCCGACTGTAGCATCGGCGCCTGCGACGGCAGACTACCGGTTGTTACCGGAGGGCTGACGGCAATTCGCTTGCCTGGCTTCGACTTGAGGTTTACGCGTCTGACGTTAAAATGCCGACTTCTCTTGTGTTGCGGCAGTAGCTCAGCTGGATAGAGCACGGGCCTTCTAAGCCTGAGGTCGGGGGTTCGAGACCCTCCTGCCGCGCCACGTCTTATTACAAATCAACGGCTTGCATTGTGGCGATCCCTCTTCGCCATGGCAGTCGCGGCTATTCCTGGCGCAATCTTGGCACAATCCCCGACTCACTGATGGTTGCAAGCTGGTGCAGATGGTCGGTGCTGCCGCAGGCAGCCTTTGCTGCATGGGGCTGTGCCTGGTCACTATCCGCCTTGAGTTTCTGTCGCACTTGCTACGTGAAAACTCCCCCCGCTGAACTGTCAGTGCTTGAGAACGCGTTCGCCCGAACGGCCCAATCAATAATAAATTGAAGATTAAAAAATAATCTGGGTTACTGCTTGATTATTTGCCTCGGCGAGGTTTTTTTATAGGCCTTGATAAGGCGATTTGATTCAGCTATTTATTTATTGAAAGTAATAAAAATAATACATGCAGAGTTACAATATTCATCCATAAACTGGCTCTATTCTTGATCTATGTTTGGAATAGAGTAAATCGTCGGGGCGAATCGTTGACACTTTTTCTGCCGATCACTAATGTGAAACGGCATTGATTTTTGTGTGCGCTGACAGACGGAGAATAACTATGCCAACGCCTGATCACGATGAGTTCAACAACCCCGATATACCCATACCCTGGATGCAGAAATTATTGGATAGCCCTTTTATCCTACTTGTCCTGGGGGTAATGATTCCGATGGTCGTCTACAACCTTTGGGGGGTCGTCGAGATCCTGCTTCTACCCGTTTCACAATGAACCGGGATATCTGGGGTACAGCAAAATGAGCGCTATTCTTCCGCCGGCAGACCGGCTTTGGTACAAGCACCCAATCGACAGGGTCGAAGGGACATGGATCGCTATTGCCTTGATCTGGTGCATTATTTTGTTCGTCATGATGACGGGCTGGCACGTCTGGGGCAAACAGAATCTGTCCACTGAAACTTATCGCACCACGTCGGCGCAGTTTATGGAAAAAACGCAGGCCATGGTCGACAAGTACACGGTACGCACTGAAACTGCAGAAAACATTCCTGTCGTGGCGCCCCCGCCCGGCAGCGATGTCTACTTGCTGGCACGTCTATGGAGCTACTGGCCCATACTTGAGCTTGAAAAAGACAAGACCTACCGGCTGCATCTAACGGCCATCGATTACAACCACGGTTTTTCCTTACAGCCCGCCAATATCAATATTCAGATGGTGCCAGGTTTTGAACATGTGGTGACTGTAACCCCCAACGAAGCGGGAACCTATTCGTTGGTGTGCAACGAGTATTGCGGGCTTGGCCACCACCGTATGGTGAGTCGTCTGTATGTGAAGTAAATACGTGAATTAAATACTCGAATAAGTACGTGCAATATAAGAAACAAGAAGGAAGGGAGACAGTCGTGGCAACCACTTACCGTATTTGTCCGCGTTCCGGCCTGCAGTTTGAGCGCCAAGCTGAACGACTCATCAAGTTCAATATCACTGCCGGTGTTCTGTGGCTGGCGTTTGGTGGCATTCTGGCCATAGGCGTGGTGCTCACCCGCTGGCCAGCCATTCGTTGGCTGGAAGCCCATACCTTCTATATGGTGCTTACCGCCCACGGCCTCGATATGCTGATCTTCTGGATCATGTTCTTTGAGGTCGCATTCATGTATTTTTGCGCCTCGGTGCTGCTGCGATGTCGCATTGCGACGCCCAAGCTGGCGTGGCTGGGCTTTGCGCTGATGGTGATCGGCTCGGTGGTCAACAACATCGCGGTGTTCCGGGGCGGTTCCAGCGTCATGATGACCAGTTACGTGCCCATGATGGCCGAGCCGGCCTTTTATCTGGGCATCATCCTGTTCGCTGTTGGCGCCTTGGTGGGGTGTGCCGTGTTCTTCGGCACACTGGTCGTGGCTCAACGTGAAAAAACTTACGAAGGCTCGATGCCGCTGGTCACTTTCGGGGGGCTCACTGCTGCCATCATCATGGTGTTCACCTTGTTGTCGGGCGCGTTCATCATCATTCCAGCGTGGCTGATGTCCTTGGGTCTGATGACCGTCGATCCCCTGATTTACCGCACGGTATGGTGGGCGTTGGGGCACTCTTCGCAGCAGGTCAACGTGGCCATGCACGTCACGATCTGGTATTTCATTGCCGCTGTGGTGCTGGGTGCCAAGCCCATGAGCGAACGTGTCAGCCGCATGGCTTTCTTTCTTTACATCCTGTTTCTGCAACTTGCCGCAGCACACCATCTGCTTGGTGACCCGGGCCTGTCCACTGCCTGGAAGATCACCAATACCAGCTATTTCATGTATTTGGCGGTGTTGGCCTCCATGTTGCATGGTCTTACCGTACCTGGCGCCATGGAAGTCGCTCAGCGTCAAAAAGGGTTCACCAAGGGTTTGTTCGAGTGGTTGCGCAAGGCGCCCTGGAGCAATCCCGCTTTCTCGGCGGTATTCATTTCACTTATTGGTTTCGGCTTTCTCGGCGGGATCACCGGTGTCATGATGGGTACGGAACAACTCAACCTGATCATCCACAACACTATCTACGTACCAGGGCACTTCCACGCCACCGTGGTGGTGGGCACGACGCTGACTTTCATGGCTGTTACCTACTATCTCATTCCGGTACTGTTCAGGCGCGAACTGATCGCCCCCACGCTGGCCCGGTGGCAGCCTTATCTGTTCGGCCTGTCCATGTACTTTTTCTGCCTCGTCATGATGGGGGCGGGTACGCTGGGGGTTTCACGCCGGCATTGGGACATGGCATTCCAGGGCGCCGCAATGGCGTATGAATGGCCGGGTGCAGCGTATCTCATGATGGCTTTGGTGGGCATCAGCGGTGTCGCAGCCATCGTAGGTGGTATCGCTTTCGTCTACATCACGCTGGGTTCGCTGCTCTGGGGGCGCAAGCTTGATGCAGGTAAAAGCAGCCCTCAATTCACCCCTGTCGGGCGCGCGTCTCCCAGTGCAGCTGCCCAGACATATGGTTCTATCGGTTTTACCGCGCCGGGCACCTTTGCGCTCGCCATGGTCTTTCTGGTGGCCTTCGTGGTCTATTACTTCATCAACTGGAAGTATCTGTCCACGCTGTGGGGCTTGAGCTGATCAATACGCTGTCACGCCTGTCGCTACCCGGCAGGCGTGAATGCTGGAGTCAAGCATGAATCACGCTGAAAGTTCTCTTGCATCGTCCTCGCTGATCACACCGACGCCGGCCGTCTGTCCCGTTCATTCACGCTGGCGGCTGGTACTGAGCATATTCAAGCTGCGTATTGGTGTGCTGATCATGCTTACCGCACTTGCCGGAATGGCCATCGTCCCGAATGGGGTGGTGGCCTCCTGGCAAACCCTGGTGCTGGCGCTGAGCGTGCTGATGGCGTCTGCCTGTGCGGGCGCTTTCAATCAATATGTCGAAGCTGACAGTGACCGCCTGATGGCACGCACACGGGGCCGTGCTTTTGCGTCCGGGGCATTGCAGCGGGGCCCGCGCTGGCTGGTGCTGATGCTGGGCATGTTGATCCTGGCGGTAGCGGCAGCGGGGCTGGCCACGAACTGGGCTGCCGCCCTGTTCGTTCTGCTGGGCGCTTTGACTTACGCTTTCGTCTACACCGTGTGGCTCAAGCGCCGCACACCCTGGAATATCGTTATCGGTGGCGCTGCCGGCAGTTTTGCTGTGCTGGCGGGGGCAGCCGCTGTTGACCCGCAGCTTGGTCCGCAGGCCTGGTTGCTGGCACTTGTACTGCTGCTTTGGACGCCGCCCCATTTCTGGAGCCTGGCCATTGCCAATCGCGATCAGTATGCCGCCGCCGGTGTGCCCATGCTGCCTGTGGTTGTTGGTCCGGAACGTGCAGCCCGTACTGTGCATTGGTGCACGCTGCTGTTGGTGGCGGTCACTTTGCTGCCATTGGGCGTTGGGGCAGGCTGGGCCTATGGGGTTGCTGCAGTGATCGGGGGCGTAAATTTTCTGCGCAAGACATCGGCGCTTGTGCGAGAGCCCGTACGCGCACGGGCGATGGCAGCATTCTTTGCATCGATGGTGCAGCTGAGTGTGCTCATACTAGGGGTCTGGATAGATGCGGCATTGCGTTGACCACGCGCCAAAGCGGCAGCCTTGCTCTTCCTGGCGATCTCAACGGCCGGGCAAAGAGCGGGTGGCTGCCTGCATGAAATTTTCGCCGCAGTGGTGGCTATTTCTGGGTGCGGGGATGTTGGTTTGGTTCCTGTGCATCGGCAGCGTCTTTGCCGCGACAGGTGTAGCGGCGGCGCCTCGTGCGCCGGGCGAGCTTCCGTCCATCGATGAAACCTATGCCATCCGTCTGGCGGATGCCGCCGTGGGCCGCATGGTACCCAATTTCAAGTTCCGTGATCGCAACGGGAAACCGGTAAGGCTGAGTGACTATCGCGGCAAGCCGTTGCTGGTCAGTTTCATCTATACAGGTTGCTTTGAAATCTGTCCCGCTCAGACGCGCGCTTTGTATGAAGCGGTCAAGGGTCTGGACAACATGCTTGGCGAAAACCAGTTCAATATCATCAGCATTGGTTTCAACCAGCCGTTTGACGATCCGCAGGCCATGCGGGCATTTGCGGCGCAACATCGCATCAAGCATCGCAACTGGGAATTCCTCAGTCCTGATGTTGATGACGTCGAGGCCTTGACACATGCTTTTGGTTTCAGCTGGGTCATGACACCCGCGGGCTTCGAACATGTGCTGGGCGTCACGGTGGTTGACACCGAAGGCCGGATCCACAGTCAGGTGCTGGGCGATGCATTGCGGGCTGAACGCTTGGGCACGCCGTTGCGTCGTCTGCTGCTTTACGAGCAGCCACAGGTTCTGTCCAGCACCGTCAATCATCTGATTGAACGCGTACGCATTCTATGTACGGTGTATGACGCCACGACAGGTGAATATCGCTACGACTGGAAATTGATTCTGCAGTTGGTCAGCGGTCTGCTGTTCTTTTTGACCATGTTTATCTGGCTGTTTGGCGAATGGCGTCGGCAAAGGCGCCAGCGTCGTCGAACAGGTTTGCCATGTCCAGCCACAGCACATGCGGTTTCCGGCAAAGAGGCCTGAAGGGCTGGGAAACCGTTGAAAGGTATTTCGATTCAACATTTGGGGCCGCTCAGAATCCGCTGCGCCATTTGGGTGCCATCGGTTTTCTGGCGCTCTGGTTGCTAGTGGCCAGTGGCGTTGTGCTGTACGCGCTGTTTGACACTTCCGTCAATGGCGCGTGGCAATCCGTCAACGATCTGGCATCTTTGCCTTTAGGGGTGGGGCGCCTGTTACGCGGTATGCATCGCTATGCCGCAGATCTGCTTGCCCTGGTGGTGATCCTGCATGTGTTGCGTGAATGGTTGCATGGTCATGCGTACGGTGCGCGCCGCTTTCATTGGCTGACCGGGGTGCCTGCGCTGGTGCTTTGCTTTGTCGGCGCTATTGGCGGTTTTTGGCTGGCCTGGGATCAGCTCAGTCAATATTCGGCGCTGTCCACGGCTGAATGGTTGGACGCGCTGCCCTTGCTGGCATCGCCGCTGGCGCGCAACTTTCTGTCGTCGGCGACATTCAACGATAGGATGTTTTCGTTGTTCATTTTTGTGCACGTGGGGGTGCCCTTGTTGCTGCTGTTCAGTTTGTGGTTCCACATTCAGCGTCTTGCACATGTCGCCATGCTGCCGCCACGGCGCTTGTTGCTTGGGGTGATCCTGACCCTGTCGCTGTTGGCACTTGCTCGCCCCGTCATCAGTCACGAACCGGCCGTGCTGGGCCAGGTGCCGGCAGAACTACGGCTCGACTGGTTGCTGTTGTGGCTGCATCCGCTTACCGACGCCACATCCCGGGGCTTCACCCTGGCCCTTGCCGCTGGTGCCGTACTGATTTTGCTGGCTTTGCCTTTTCTGTCGCGTGCACCACGCGCACCCGCGGCAGTCGTCGATACAGAAAATTGCAGCGGGTGCACGTGGTGTTTCGTAGACTGCCCTTATGCCGCCGTGATCATGGTGCCTCATCCCGACAGGCGTCCCGGGCGTTTGCTGGCACAGGTGGATACTGATTTGTGTACGAGTTGTGGCATCTGTGCCGGGGCATGTCCGTCTTCCACGCCGTTTCGGGCGGCTAGCCAGCTGGTTACCGGCATTGATATGCCTCACTTACGCATCGATACCTTGCGCCGGAACTTGCGCGCACAGTTGGCCACATCCCCAGTGGAACGACCGATAGTGGTTTTTTCCTGCCAGCATGGGGCGTCCCCCGCCAATCTGCCCGGCCATGATCCAAGCGTGCATGTTCTGCTTTGCGCCGGGCAGCTTCCCCCATCCTTTGTCGATTACGCCTTGACTAATGGTGCAGCGGGGGTTCTTGTGGCTGCGTGTTGTGACGGTGGCTGCGAGTTCCGTCTGGGGGAACGCTGGATGGCGCAGCGTCTGACACGTCAGCGCGAGCCAGGCTTACGTGCTCGCGTCCCCCTTGAGCGGCTGCAACTGGTCTTTGCGGCGCCCGGCGACGACGACCTGCTTGGTAAAGCCCTGCACGAGTTGCGGGAACGGCTGCGGGCCATGTCTTCTTCCGTGAGCATGAATACTGATGAAATCGTCCACTGAACCCATCAAGGCGTCAACGCTGCGCAGCGGCTCTGCTGGCCCGGCCAAGTGGCTGGGGCAGTTTTTTCTGTACGGCCTGTTTGCCCTCTTTATTGCGGTGTTTGCGCATTGGCCGCCTTATCACCCCATCGGTGAGGGCGAAGCGCTGATCAAGGTTAGCGTTGCACGCCTGGGTCAGCCAGTAGGCGAGTGTCGGCGGCTGACTGAAGAAGAGCTCGCAGAGCTTCCCCCAAATATGCGTGACCCCGTACGCTGCCCTCGCGAACGTTCCCCATTGAGTATGGAAGTCCACGTCAACGATGCACGCATGCTTGAGCGTGTGGCTCAACCCGGTGGTTTATCCAAAGATGGGGCCGCAGCCATTTACGAACGGTTGGTGGTACCAGCGGGCGAGCACCGCATCAGTGTGCGTTTCAACGACGATGTGCGGCCCGGGGCGAAGGTCTACGAACACGAATCCAGCGTGGCGCTAGTGCCTGGTCAGGTACTGGTTATTGATTTCGATGCTGATAATGACGGGATAGTACTGCAATGAATACTCATACCGTAGCGGCTCATGATGGCATGGGCCGTGTCACAGCCTCCTCCCCTGCGCGTTATGTACTACCCGGCATCACCGCTGGCAGTCGCCGGCTGGCGCGTGCCTGGTTATGGCTGGCGCTGGTGTCTCTAGTCGGCTCGGGTCTGTTTTCCGTATTGCTGGTTCTGGCCCGCACACCCGGAATCAACAAGCTGCTTCCGGGGGGGGATTTCTTTCGGGTGGCACTGGTGGTGCATGTCGATCTGTCTGTGCTGGTCTGGTTTGTCGCTGTTGCGGGGGTGCTCTGGAGCCTCAATCTGAAGCCTGCGATAAAGCAGGTAAGCCGTTCGGTTGCGCAATTGGCTTGGGTTCTGTGTGCCCTGGGTGCGCTGGGCATGGCCCTGGCGCCGTTCATTGATTCAGGCCCGGCCATCATGGCCAACTACATTCCCATGATAGACAGTGCCACCTTTCGGGTTGCCTTGTCGGTTTTCGCCGCTGGCAGCCTTTTGCTTGTGTTGTTGACCATGATCTGCACGGTGCCCATCGGGCCCGCCGTCAACGGCACCGGGGCGTTGCGTTTCGGCCTGCACTCCAGTGCAGTAGCGGCGGCAGTGGCCTTGCTGGCCTTTGCCTGGTCCTTGATGGTCATACCGGCAGGCTTGCCTGCAGAGGCCTATTACGAAATTCTCTGGTGGGGCGGCGGCCATGCCCTGCAGTTCACCTGGACACTGCTCATGCTGGTGTCATGGCTGGTGCTTGTGCAGGCGTGCGGCGGGCAGGTGCCGCTCAGCCCCCGCATTGTCCTGCTGCTGTTCACTTTGGCTCTGTTGGGAGTTTTCGTTACGCCGCTTGCCTATCTGATGTACGACATCAGCAGTGTGGAGCATCGCAACATGCACACCTGGGCCATGCGTTTGGGCGGCGGGATGGCAATTGCCCCGTTGATCCTGGCGGTACTGATGGGGCTTGCGCCATTGCGCCGGCTGGCGTCGGGGCAGAGGCCCTTGCGGGCAGCCGTTCTGGCATCGTTGCTACTTTTTGTGGCGGGCGGCTTGATCGGTCTTACCATCAACGGCAGCGACGTGCGCATTCCGGCCCATTATCACGGCAGTATCGTGGGCGTCACACTGGCTTTGATGGGCATGATCTATTGGCTGTTGCCCAGGTTGGGCTATGCCGAACCTTCTGGCCGTATGGCGGTGCTGCAGCCCTGGTTGTATGGGGGTGGGCAATTGCTGCATATCATCGGCCTGATGTGGTCCGGGGGGTATGGCGTACAGCGCAAGGTGGCCGGGGCAGATCAGGTGCTGCGCAGCAGCGGTGAAATTGCCGGAATGGGCTTGATGGGCCTGGGCGGGTTATTGGCCATTGTCGGGGGCTTGCTGTTTGCCTTGGTCGTGATCCGCGCCATGCGAGACGTTGCGGCCAGTACGGCCGGGCAACAAAGGGGTGGTGGGGCATGATAGGTCTAGTGCAACGCGCGTTGCGCAGCGGGTTCATGGCTGTGGAAGCCATATTCAACCGTGCTTTCGGCGACCGCTTGAATCCCTTTTACCATCTGGGCAAGATCACTTTTTTTCTTTTCTGGGTGGTCTCCATCACGGGCTTGGTGCTTTATGCTTTCTTCGACACCAGTGTCGAAGGCGCCTACCGGTCTGTGGAGGCCGTGTCCAATGGTGCCTGGGGCTTGGGCAGCCTGATGCGCGGGCTGCACCGCTATGGTTCCGATGCGATGGTGCTGACCATGCTGTTGCACATGATGCGCTATTTTGCGCTGGATCGCCTGCGTGGTTTCCGGGCATTTTCCTGGGTGACCGGCGTTGGTTTGTTGTGGCTGACGTATGCTTCAGGCGTCAACGGCTTCATGCTGCCCTGGGACCGCCTGGCGCAGTTCGTCACGCAAGCCAGCTTCGAATGGCTTGATTGGTTGCCCGGCTTCGATGGCCGGCTGATTCGAAACTTCATTCTTCCCGAGCACGTCACCAATCGTCTTTTTTCGCTGCTGGTGTTCATGCACATAGGGCTGCCGCTATTGCTGTTGTTGATGATGTGGATACATGTGCAGCGTGTGCCCAAGGCCAGCACGCAGCCACCACGCCCTATGGCGCTGGCATTGCTCTTGACGTTGGCCGTGGTGTCTGTCGTGGTGCCTGTATCAAGCCAGGGCCCGGCCGACCTGCACAGCATACCGTTGAAACTTTCACTCGATTGGTTCCTCCTGCCTGTCTTCCCGCTCATACAGGAAGGCTATCTGGGGCTCGTTTGGGGGGGCGCGGTGGGTCTGACGCTGGTGGGTGTCGCATTGCCATGGCTGAAACTATGGCGGCGTTCCGGCGCGGTATACAGTCTGACCATTCATCCCGGGCCGGCGCGCGCCGTGGCGCGCGCCGACGAAACGCTGCTTGAGGCCTGCCTGCGTGCCGACTTGGCTTTGCCGTATGACTGCCGGTCAGGCGGTTGTGGGGTCTGTGTCTGTACAGTGCTGAATGGGCGTGTGGATCTCGGGCCTTACCAAGAGGCGGCTTTGACCCTGGCGATGCGCGCACGCGGCCAGGCGTTGATGTGCTGTGCGGTTGCATTGGAAGACGTCGAATTTGAGGTCGAAGGTGTTGCTTCCCTGGCGCCTGAGCAGACCCAGACACTACAACGCTGGCAAGCTCGGGTGCAAAGCATGGAGCGGCTTACGCCGGAACTGATGCGTCTTTTCATTTCGCTGCCGGCGGGCCAGGTCATAAACTACCAGGCAGGGCAATACATCAATATCGTTCTGGACGATGGCGCCAAGCGTTCTTTCTCGTTTGCCAAGGCGCCGCCCAACCCGCTGCAGACGGTCGCTGACGACAGCATGATCGAATTGCACGTGCGTCGCGTCGAAGGCGGGCGCTACACCACGCATGTGTTCGAACACATGAAGGTTGGCGATGAGCTTGAGTTTGAAGGGCCGATCGGTCGCTTCACCCTGCGGGACAGCGAACGTCCGATTCTGATGATAGCCGGCGCTACCGGTTTCGCACCTATCAAAAGCATACTTGAAGATGCATTTCGTCGAGGCGTAAGCCGCCCCATCCACCTGTATTGGGGGGTACGTACACAGCAGGATCTTTATCTTCAGGATGAACTGCAGCGTTGGCAGGCCGAACACGATAATTTCACCTATGTGCCGGTGCTCTCAGGGCCGCCTGAGGGCGACCCATGGGGCGGTCAACGAGGCTTGGTGCATCAGGCTTTGCTTGCTGATCATCCTGATCTGACCGGCTATGAAATCTATGTCTGCGGGTCGGTGCGCATGGTGGAAACTGCGGTGCCTGACTTCCTATCGCACGGCCTGG
Source organism: Burkholderiaceae bacterium (assembly GCA_041678385.1). GTDB lineage: Bacteria > Pseudomonadota > Gammaproteobacteria > Burkholderiales > Burkholderiaceae_B > Yanghanlia. The sequence continues at coordinate 29,606 of JBAYOJ010000004.1, forward strand.
CTGAAGAATTCTGTTTTTCGGACGCCTTTGTACCGAACTCTGAAAATCGTAATGCCTGACCCCCGCGGGGACTTGATCATAAGGTTCTTAAAGATGTTCTGAGGGTTGGCATTCATGCGTCATTTACAATGACGCCGCATGACTAGAAGTAGACGTAGAACGAGAACCAGCCGTCGCTCCGCAAAGCCCCGGGCCCAGCGACGCCAGTTTCTTCGGGTGCTCCTCGTTTCCGCAGTTGCCTCATTTACTGTTGCGAGCGTCGTTCTCCATCCCCCGCTACGCGAGCATATTCCTGTTACGCCCCTGCTGGAGCATCTGGGTGTCGGAGCCTATGCGCCTGTAGTGCCCGCCGCACCGCTTGGTGAATACGTACAAACGCGCTTTGCCGATTGCCCGCAGTTCTTCCCGCAAGCCCGGCCGCCTGAGGTTCCTGCGGGGCCGGCCTTGCGGGAACTGTGTTACGACGCTTTTGCCATTCTGCATAACGGGCGTAGCAAGACGCCTGTATTCGTGGCACAGCGGCTAAACCGCCAGATGCTGCAGCGCGCCCGCAATGTCAGCCGCAACGATCGTTTCTTCGAAGAGGCCCGCTTGCCTGTTAGGGAGAGGGCAGCATTGGATGATTATCGGAATTCAGGTTATTCGCGAGGGCATATGGCTCCGGCCGGCGATATGCATACGGAAGCGGCCATGGCGCAAAGTTTCAGCCTGGCTAATATGGTCCCTCAGGATCAACGTCACAACAGCGGGGCGTGGAACAAGATAGAAAATGACACTCGCAACTACGTCATGCGGGCGAAAGGGGATGTCTATGTGTTTTCTGGGCCGGTGCATATTGCTGCGGGGGCAACAATAGGGGCAGGGCGGGTGGCGAAGCCAGGCTATCTGTACAAGCTGGTGTACGACTCAACAACAGGGCGTGCTTGGGCGCATTGGCAGGCCAACAGCCCGGCCACCGAGGCGGGGCTACCTATCAGCTATGAAGACTTCGTGAAACGTACGGGTTTGCGCTTATTGCCAGGTAGATGAGTGGCATGGCCAAGGCCATGCGAATCGGGTTCTTACTGAAGCACCCTGTTTCGTAAAAAATTGACACAAACGGAGGCCAACTCAAGGAGAGGTCTGAAATCTGGGATTTAAGAGATTTTATGGGTATTTGTTGATATTTAACATGTAATTAGAGGCATTTGGGGGATTTTGACGTTTCTGGATATTTGCGATGTCATTGCCAAGCTCCCTACCATGGGTGTTTTTTCCTTTAGAGACTGCCATGCTTGCCACTGAGATATCCCGTGAAACGGACACGTGGAACCCATCCACGGTGCTGAAATTGTTTGAACTGCCGTTTATGGATCTGCTCCATCAGGCGCATACGGTGCATCGTGCCCATCACATTCCGAACGAGATACAGCTTTCAACCTTGCTGTCCATCAAAACTGGGGCCTGTAGCGAGGATTGCGCCTATTGTCCTCAGTCTCGCCATCACAATACGGGGCTGGAAGAAAGCCGGTTGGCGTCTTTGGACGCCGTCATTGCTGCCGCGACGGCGGCGCGCAAACAAGGCGCACAGCGCTTTTGCATGGGGGCGGCCTGGCGTTCGCCAACCGAGCGCCAACTGGATGACGTGATCGAAATGGTGGCAGCGGTAAAGTCACTGGGCATGGAAACCTGCGTGACCCTTGGCATGCTCAAGGCCGGCCAGGCCCAGCGCCTGCGTGACGCTGGCCTGGACTACTACAACCATAATCTCGATACTTCCCCAGAGTTTTACGGCAATATCATCACCACCCGCAGCTATCAGGACAGGCTGGATACGCTTGATGCCGTGCGGGATGCCGGCATCAAAGTGTGCTGTGGCGGCATCGTCGGCATGGGGGAGTCGCGACGCGAGCGTGCCGGGCTGATTGCTCAACTGGCCAATCTCGATCCTTATCCCGAGTCCGTGCCTATCAATAACCTGGTGCGCGTGGAGGGTACGCCGCTGGCTGACGCTCCGCCGGTGGATGAGTTTGAGTTCGTCCGTATCATTGCGGCGGCGCGTATTGCCATGCCGCAAGCTGTGCTGCGTCTGTCGGCGGGGCGAACCGAAATGAGCGATACCATGCAGGCGCTATGTTTCATGGCGGGTGCCAATTCTATTTTCTATGGTGACGAGTTGTTGACCACGGCCAACCCGCAGCAGGAAAAGGACAAGGCCCTGATGCAACGCCTGGGGCTCAAGGTGATGGGGGGCGGATTGAATGCCGCCGGTCCGGTGTCAGCTCATGAGTGTGTTACTGCATGAATTGAAAGGAAGATTTATGCAGCGCTTCGCAGAGCGTCCTTGAGAACAGGTTGGAAGGCGAGACCTGTGGGGTGTTTAATGGACAGGATTTTTCTGCGCAATCATAATCCTGCAACGATAGCGTGTATGAACGGAGTCGGGGCTGGTGCTGTGCGAGCCGCCATTCGCACGCCTCAGGTCGAGTAATTTGGTCAATATGAAACAGGATGCTCAAGTGGGGACTTTATTGGTCGGATGTGCTGCAGGCGGGTCAGGCGACCGGCTGGACGCTGCCAGGCCCATCGTTGACGAGTTCATCGAGCGCGGTTTGCCGAGCGTTTTGATATTCGAGAATCTGGCGGAGCGTACCCTGGCCTTCGCCCAACTGGCCAAACGGTCCAATCCTGAAAGTGGCTATGAACCCTTGTTGGTTGAGGAAGTCGGCCCCATTCTTCAGGATTGCCTGCGGCATGGCATTGCCATCGTCAGTAATTTTGGCGCGGCCAATCCCCAGGGGGCGGCGCAACGCTTGTTGAAATTGGCGGTGGAACTCGGATGCGAACCGCCCCGGATCGCAATCATTGAAGGCGACGATCTATCTGATACGCATGGGCAGCAGCTATTGCGCCCGCTCCTGGCTGATGAACTCGCGCAGGGTACTTTTGTCAGTGCCAATGTATATCAGGGCGCCTGGGAAATTGCCGATGCCCTGAAAGCAGGCGCTCAGATTGTGGTGACGGGGCGGGTGGCCGACCCGTCCCTGGTGCTGGGGCCGGCCATCGCCCATTTCGGTTGGCCACGAGATGATTGGCACCGCCTTGCCGGCGCCACCATGGCGGGGCACTTGCTTGAATGCGGGGCTCAGGTGACAGGCGGCTACTTCGCGGATCCCGGCTTGAAGGACGTACCTGATCTTGCCGATGTCGGCTATCCCATTGCCGAACTATCGGCGGACGGCAGCTGCATCATTACCAAGCCACGGGGAACGGGCGGTATGGTCAGCGTCCGGACAGTGAAGGAACAGCTGCTGTACGAGGTGCATGATCCACAAGCCTACATCACGCCGGATGTTGTTGCCGACATCACCGAGGCTGAAATTGAGCAGCTGGGGCCGGACCGCGTGCGGCTCACTGGCGTGCGCGGGCATACCCGGCCTCCTACCCTGAAAGCGCTTGTGTATTTCGAGGGCGGCTGGCTAGGTGAGGCCGAGATCTCATATGCAGGCCCGAATGCTGAAGCCCGGGCAAGGCTGGCCATGGAAATCGTGCGTAAGCGCATGGGGAATGATGTCGATTTGCGCTATGACCTCATTGGCCGTCTGAGTGTCCACGCAGACGACAAGGGGGCGCTCTTGGGCGAGACGTCGATTCGCGACGGCAAAGACATTCGTCTCCGTGTGGCTGTTCGGCATGATGCTGAAGCGAGGATCGATCAGCTTCTGCGTGAGGTCTATTCCTTATGGTTGTGTGGGCCAGCAGGTGGGGGCGGCGTCAGGACATCGAAGCGGCAACGGTTGTCGAATGCGAGCTGTCTTGTGCCGCGGGAAGCCGTTCCTGCTGCGTTCCGGTTTGTGGAGTGAATCATGGCTGTCAGCAACCAGATTACAGTGGCCCTGCATGAAATCGCCCATGCGCGTGCCGGCGACAAAGGCAATCATTTGAACATCAGCGTTTTCGCGTATGAACCTGCGGATTATCCATTGCTTGCGGAACAGCTTACTGAAGCGCGCGTTCTGCAGCATTTTTCGTCGCGATCTCCGACGTCTGTAAAACGATATCTGTTGCCCAAGTTGGGCGGGATGAATTTTGTTCTGGAAAATGTACTGGATGGCGGCGTAAACGATTCCTTGAATCTTGATTCCCACGGGAAGACGCTTTCCTTCCACCTGCTGAAGTTGACGATTTTCGGGGCTCGGCGCAGATAGCCTATGTCGCGCCGCTGATGTTAATGTGGCGCCTTCACTCATAATCATCCTGAATGAGCACGGGCAAGGCCTGGAAGGGCAGAATGCCGTAGATGCCACTCATTTCATTGGAGACGCGAAAACATGGGAAACAACGCCAATGTGTATGCCTACCTTGCGGAAGGCTTTCCCGAGGACAGGTCAGCCACAGCCATCCAGACGCCACAGCGCAGCTACAGCTGGAATGATATCGATGAGCTGAGCGCACGTTATGCGGGCTTGCTGGCGGCATTGAACCTTCCGGCGGGTGCGCGTGTGGCCGTGCAGGTTGAAAAATCCCCCGAGGCCTTGATGCTCTACCTGGGCACTTTGCGGGCCGGGTTGGTCTACCTACCGCTGAACAACGCGTACAAGGCGGCCGAGGTCGAGTATTTCCTTACCGATGCCGAGCCTTCCGTGGTGGTATGTGACCCCGCCAATGCGGGTTGGATGCAGGGGCTGGCCGACCGCCTGGGGGTGGCCAATCTCTATACGCTTGACGCTGATGGCACGGGAACGCTTGCCGTGGCGGCGTCCAGTCAGCCCGACACCTTCGAAACGATGACGGTAGGGGCGGCAGATCTGGCGGCCATCCTGTATACCTCAGGGACGACCGGTCGCAGCAAGGGTGCCATGCTTGCTCACGGCAATCTGGTGGCCAGTATCAGTACGCTGCATGACTTCTGGCAGTGGCGGTCAGATGACGTGCTGCTGCATATGTTGCCCATCTTCCATGTGCATGGCCTGTTTGTGGCGGCACACGGCGCTTTGCGGGCCGGCGCGAAAATGATCTGGCTGCCGTCGCTCGACGTCGATCAGGCATTGCATCATCTGCCGCAGTGCACCGTGATGATGGGGGTGCCTACCTATTACGTGCGCTTGCTGGCCGATGCCCGCTTCGGCAAGGCGCAATGCGAACGCATGCGCTTGTTCATATCGGGTTCGGCCCCTTTGCTTATGGACACTTTCAACGCGTTTCGCGAGCGCACCGGGCATACGATTCTGGAACGCTATGGCATGAGTGAAACCAGCATGCTGACGTCCAACCCTTGTGATCCCGCGCTGGGTCCGCGCTTAGGGGGCACTGTCGGCATGCCCTTGCCTGGTGGGGCAGTGCGCATCATGAATGCTGACGATCAGCCACTTCCTGTGGGCGAAACGGGTTATGTGCAGGTGCGCGGTGCCAATGTGTTTTCGGGTTACTGGCGCATGCCTGAAAAAACACGTGAGGAATTCACGGCGGATGGCTGGTTCCGCACCGGCGATATGGGCCGTTTCGGCGGCGAAGACATCCCTGACAACTATCTGACCATCGTGGGTCGTAGCAAGGACCTGATTATTTCTGGTGGATACAATGTATATCCTAAAGAGATTGAGTTGGCGATTGACGAAATGTCGGGGGTGTCAGAATCAGCTGTTATAGGGGTGCCTCATGCCGATTTTGGCGAGGCGGTGGTGGCCGTGGTGGTGCCACGCGCGGGCGCTCAACTGGATGCCGCTACCATGATTTCCGAATTAAAAAACCAGTTGGCCGGTTTCAAAGTGCCCAAGCAAATTCATATTGTTGATGAGCTGCCCAGGAACACCATGGGGAAAGTACAAAAGAATTTGTTGCGCCAGTCATGGGCGGAGGCGAGTGGCGCATGATGGTGAGCTGTTAGCCACTGCACCACGGCTTCTGGGGCCGCGCTTCACCCGCAGCGCGGCCTATAGGTAAGGGCTGGCCAGCCAGATGACACGGTTGCGCAGGCGTTTGCGAAATGGAATGGCTGCCAGCGATTCCAGCGTGACGGCTTCCGAATGCGAAATTTCCAGATCAA
>JBAYOJ010000005.1:0-34900 GCA_041678385.1 Burkholderiaceae bacterium
CGAGTCGGCTTGCGGTAGCGTTCAAAGTCACCGGTGGCGAAAGTCTGCTGTCTCATCGATACCTAACCGTTGTGAACAATGCGCGTATTATCGCAGATGTTGGGACTTAATCAGAGTTGCCTTCAACTGGAAGAGCGGCAAATCCGAGAAGTGCATCTTCTGCTTCCCGCGCATCGAGGCCGGCATGCCGACCGTCTGTGCCGAGACCTGCGTCGGCCGCATCCGCTACCTGGGTGTGCTGCTGTATGACGCCGATCGCATCCACGAGGTGGCCAGCACGCCCAACGAGCAGGATCTGTACGAGAAACAGCTGGAGATCTTCCTCGACCCGCACGATCCGAACGTCATCGCCCAGGCCCTCGCTGACGGTGTGCCCCAGTCGGTGATCGACGCGGCACAACAGTCCCCGGTCTACAAGCTGGCGGTGGACTGGAAGCTGGCGCTGCCGCTGCATCCGGAGTATCGCACCCTGCCGATGGTCTGGTACGTGCCGCCGCTCTCGCCGATCCAGAACGCCGCCCAGGCCGGGCGTATCGACATGGACGGGGTGCTGCCGGATGTGGACAGCCTGCGTATTCCGCTGCGCTACCTCGCCAATCTGCTCACCGCCGGTGACGAGCGCCCGGTCAGGCAGGCGCTCAAGCGCCTGCTGGCGATGCGCGCCTACAAGCGTGCCGAGCAGGTCGATGGGGTCAAGGACATGGCGATCCTGAAGAGCGTCGGACTGAGCCTGGCGCAGGTCGAGGACATGTACCGTTATCTGGCCATCGCCAACTACGAGGACCGCTACGTGATCCCCAGCGCGCACCGCGAAGAGGCCCTGAGCGATGCCTTCGCCGAGCGCTCGGGCTGCGGTTTCAGCTTCGGCAGCGGCTGCAGCGGCGTCTCGGACACCAATATGTTCGGCGCCAAAAAGGCCAACCGTCGCGATATCTTCAAGACTGTACAGATGTGGGAGGACTGAACATGCGAATTCTCAAGGTGATCTCCCTGCTACTGGACTACCCGGACACCCGGCTGCGTGAGAACCACGCCGTGCTGGCCGAGGCCATTGCCGCGGCCCGCCAGATCAGCCCCGCGCAGCGCGGCGAACTGCATGGGCTGCTCGATGAGCTCTGCCGGGACGATCTGCTGGACGTGCAGGAGCGCTACACCGGCCTGTTCGACAAGGGGCGGGCCTTGTCGCTGCTGCTGTTCGAGCACGTGCATGGTGAGTCCCGCGACCGCGGCCAGGCGATGGTCGACCTGCTGGCCCAGTACGAGCAGGCCGGCTTTGTCATCGATGTGCGCGAGTTGCCGGACTACATCCCGCTGTACCTGGAATACCTCACCACCCGCGAAGATCCGGACGCGCGGGCGGGACTGGCGGATGTGGCGCATCTGCTGGCCCTGCTCGCGGCCCGCCTGGAGGAGCGGCAGAGCCCCTATGCCGGCTGCTTCCATGCCCTGCTCCAGATCGCCGGTCGCTCGGCCGGCGATAGCGTTGCCCAGTGGCGTGAGCAGGTGGCTCGCGAGGTGCGCGACGACACGCTGGAAGCGCTGGACAAGGTCTGGGAGGAGGAACAGGTGAATTTTCTCCAGACCGAGCAACCGGAGGGCTGCCCTGCACTGTCCGGGGGGCCGGGCAAGACCCAGGGGCAGACCGTTGTGCCGGTGCACTGGACCGATTTCAAGCATGAGCGGCCGGCCGTCGCGCCTGCCCAGGAGACACACTGATGAGCAATTTCAATCTGCTGCTGTTCGGGGTCTACCCCTACATCGCCCTGACCATCTGCCTGATCGGCAGCTGGGCGCGCTTTGACCTGTCGCAGTACAGCTGGAAGGCCGGCTCCAGCCAGATGCTCCAGCCCAAGGGCATGCGTCTGGCGAGCAACCTGTTCCACGTCGGCGTGCTGTTCATCCTCGTCGGCCACTTCGTTGGCCTGCTGACGCCCGAAGCGCTCTACCACGTGTTCATCGACAGCGGCACCAAGCAGCTGGTGGCGATGATCTCGGGCGGCTTCTTCGGTGTGCTCTGCCTGATCGGCCTGGTGATGTTGATCCAGCGCCGGCTGAGCGACCCGCGGGTGCGGGCCAGCTCCAGCCGCTCGGACGTCCTGGTGCTGTTCGTGCTGCTGGTGCAGTTGGTGCTGGGGCTGCTGACCATCGTCGCCTCCACCAACCATCTCGATGGCTCGGTCATGGTGCTGCTGGGCCACTGGGCGCAAGGCATCGTTACCTTGCAGCCACTCAAGGCCGCCATGGCGATCGAGTCGGTGGGCCTGATCTACAAGCTGCACGTATTCCTCGGCCTGACGCTGTTCGTGCTGTTCCCCTTCACCCGCCTGGTGCACATCATCAGCGCCCCGGTGTGGTACCTGGGCCGGCGCTACCAGATCGTCCGGCAAAAGGGTGACCGACCGGTGGCGGTGCGTCCGCCGCGCCCACGCACCTACGAGGCCCCGGCCGGAACCAGGGCCACGACTGCCCCCCCCACCGCCACGCCCGAGTATGGCGCGGCCACGGTCAGCGACACCGTATGATGCCGCACCCGGCCCCGGGCGGCGGCCGGGTACGGCGAAGTGTTCAACGGCTTCATCGAGGTGATGGTCATGCATTGTGAGTGTGGCGAAGATACTGGCGGCTGCGGCGGGGGCCGGCGAGCTGAATTCGAAGCGCCGGCCGAGACCCGGCGGTGCGAGGTGCTGGCGGATACTGAGCAGGCGGCCGCCGGGAGCGGCGCGCCAGAACCGAAGGTCAGTCGCGACCCGCAGTGGCCCCGGATTCGGGTGAACGGGGTCGAGGTCTCGCCGCAGGCGATTGCGCAGGAGTTGCAGTACCACCCGGCCAACAGCCGCGATGAGGCCGCCCACCGGGCGGCGCGGGCGCTGGTGGTACGCGAGCTGCTGCAGCAGCGGATCGCCGCACTGGGCCTGGTGATGCCCCCGGATGCCGGCGAGAGCGGGGAAGAGGCGGCCACGCGCCGGCTGATCGAGCAGGAAATCCCGTTGCCGCGGGCAGACGAGGCGGCGTGCCGACAGTACTACGAGAGTAATCGCCAGCATTTTTTCAGTGCCCCCTTGCTGGCGCTGCGCCACATCCTGCTGGCCTGCCCGGCCGATGACGCCGAGGCACGTAGCCACAGGCGCGGACAGGCGGAACATCTGCTTGCCCAGCTGGCGGCTGAGCCAGAGCGATTTGCCGAACTGGCGCTGCGGCACTCCGATTGCCCCTCCAGGGCGCAGGGCGGTGCGCTGGGGCAGATCAGCCAGGGTCAGACGGTGCCCGAATTCGAGCGCCAGGTGTTCCGCCAGCTGCTCGGACTCGGTGCCTATCCGCTGGAGAGCCGCTACGGCTATCACCTGGTTCAGGTCGACCAGCGCATCGAAGGCAGGCCGCTGCCCTACGAAGCGGTGGCCGGATCGATCCGGGACGAGCTCAATCAGCGCGTCTGGCGGGTGGGCGTGGCCCAGTACATCCAGGGGCTGGTCGGTGCTGCCACGATCGAGGGCATCCAGTTGCAGGGCGCGGCTACGCCGTTGCTGCAATAGCGTGGCGACAGGCTGCGGCGGGGGCCGGCGCTCTGGCCCGGGGCCGGCCGCCGGCAGTCTGAAAACCTCCGGCCCAAAGGAATAGACCATGCACCTCCCACTGCAAGATGGCTTTGGCAGGCAGATCGACTACCTGCGCCTGTCCGTGACCGATCGCTGTGATTTCCGCTGTATCTACTGCATGGCCGGGCAGATGAGGTTTCTGCCGCGTCAGCAGATGCTGACCCTCGAGGAACTGGAGCGCCTCGCGCGGCTCTTCGTCGGGCTGGGGGTGAAGAAGATCCGCCTGACCGGTGGCGAGCCGCTGGTGCGCCCGGGCATCGTCGGGCTGAGCGAACGGATCGCGGCGCTACCGGGCCTGCGGGAGCTGGTGATGACCACCAACGGTTCGCAGCTGGTCCAGCTTGCCAAACCGCTGGCACGAGCCGGGGTGAGGCGGCTGAATATCAGCCTCGACAGCCTGGATCCGGTCCGGTTTGGCCAGATCACCCGCACCGGCGAGCTGGGCCGGGTGCTTGCTGGCATCGATGCCGCACGCTCGGCGGGCTTTGAGCGGATCAAGCTCAACTGCGTGGTGATGAAGGGGCGAAACGCCGACGAGGTGCCGGCGCTGGTGGACTATGCCATCGCCCAGGGGCTGGACATCAGCTTCATCGAGGAGATGCCGCTGGGTGATGTGGGGCGCTCCCGGGGTGAGAGCTTTCTCTCCAGCGGCGCGGTGCGCGCCCGGATCGGTGCGCATCATGCCCTGCTGGACTCCCCCGAGCATAGTGGTGGTCCGGCACGCTATGTACGGCTGCGCGACCATCCCCAGACCCGGATTGGTTTCATTTCACCGCATTCGCACAATTTCTGCGCCACCTGTAATCGTGTGCGACTGACCGCCGAGGGACGCCTGCTGCTGTGCCTGGGTCACGAGAACTCCATCGATCTGCGCGCCTTGCTGCGCCGCCACCCCAGCACGGATCAGCCGTTGATCGATGCCATCCACGCCGCCGTGCAGCGCAAGCCGCTGCGGCATGAGTTCTCCCATCGGGGGGAAGTCGGGGTAGTGCGTTTCATGAATGCCAGCGGTGGCTAGGGGCTGCCGCCTGCTCCTATCCATTCCATCGTGTATGGAACCACGGCGATGCATCCAGCGTGTCCCGGCTATCTCACTAAATAGTGAGATAGCCGGTGTTCAACCAGATCGCCTTCAGAGCAAGACGATGCCATAACCGCTTACAGTGTCTCCAGCACCTTTGCCAGCCGCTTGATGCTTTCTTCTCGCTTGCGGGGATTCATCGCCGCCAAGTTGCGTAATTTCCACTTCACAGCCGGCAGATCGTATATATTTTCAAAGGGTAACAGACTCCAATCCGGATCACCCTGTTTCAAGCCGAGCAGGAATCGCTCGTGTTCTTCCGTCAGTTGCTCGTGCGACGTCGCGTGAACCAGATGAATCATTGTCACGCGCGTCTCCTCCAGTTCCTGCAGGGTACCCGGGTTCAGGGCCATACCAGCGAAATGATTGACATAGGTATCTTCCAGCAGGACGAGGTCTTGTCTGCCAGCCTGGTAACAATCACTTTCGGCATGATCGCTTCAATCCGGGCGGCAATACTCTCTAGCGCAGCGCCAATATCGGCATGGGCATCGTTACGCGGCTCCCGTTGTAGATACGTCAGATCGATATCCACCGACAATCGTGGCAAGTCCCGCACGAACAGGTTGATGGCTGTACCGCCCTTCAGGGCGAAACAGGTCTCCTCACCGATCAGGGGCAACAAGTCGATAATCAGCGCCACCTGCCGGAAATACGGATTGTCACGATTGACCACGAAAACTCTCCGGCACAGTGATCATGAATTGCTTATCCAGCATGCCCCCTTTCGTGATCGCCCGCTTGCCACTTCCAAGATCGAGCTGTCGCCACGCCACCTTGCTAAACCACGGATAATTGTGGTGGTCAGCCAGAAACAGGAATAACCGTTTTACCTTGATGCTGCTACACGCAGTCAGGAGTGTGTTGATTACATCCGGCCGCAAACTGGTGAGCCCGGCAAACAACTCGGCAGCATGGGTAAATGATGTTTCCGTTGTACCTACCAGACTGAGAAGCTCCAGGATGGCACGTTCCGGAGCAGAAACCTGCAATACCCAGTCTCGCACCTTGCTGGATACCTCAGTGATACCCACGCTGGCCGCATCGTCCGCAAACAAGCGAACCGTGTGAAAACGCAGGGATTCCGGCAAGCTGACGGCCCGCACCCAGGCCGGTACCTTGCCGCGCCCCCAAAGATGGATGGTGTTCTCACCGCCGAGCGGAAGGTAATGGGCAAAACCCTGTCTGTTAAGCGCCGACACCCCACCGACGTAGAACGACAACCCGGCTAGACGCTGCATCCCCAGCACCACACCTTGCCAGGTCATCGAGCCTTGAGGCCGCGCATACACGCCCCGCCCCAGCGCCTGCAGCCAGTTGCCTTGCACATACTTGCGCACCAGCTGGCGGGAATAACCCTGATCCGCCAGCCAGCTACTCGGTGCTGCCACGCCTTCCGGCAGGCGCTTTAGCAACGAGTTTAATTTTTCGTCTTTTTGTAAACCCATGGTTTACCAACTAACACAATTGAACTGATGGGATGGACTCCTCCCTCAACGCAAGTTTTTTGATGGCGGGATCAACGCGAACGTATATTCGGCTTCAAGTTGGGAACCGTCGTTCCCGAGCCTAGATGGGTTATCCGCACTGGAATTGCCTATCGGTTCATCGACACGTCATGTGCCTGCGCCCCGGACGACTTTTGTTCCAGTGGATTTGATCCTGTTGCCATCTCCTGGATGCGCTGTGTAAAGGGCGTCCTTGCGGGAAGAGGTTACGGTTGACAGGGCATGTGGTGACGAGTCACGCAGCGCCGCCACGCGTAAGCTGCTCGCCCATCCGATAGGCGTCGCCGTTTTTGATCACCGCATAAATGGTCCGAGCCAGACGGTTGGCGATCGCCACGACGACCACGCTGCGGTGTTTGCCCGCCTCGAGAAGCCGCCGCGCCAACTGACACAGGGGGTCTTCGTGCCGGTTCCGGTAGTTCAGGATGATATTGGCACACTGCACCAGCAGTTTGCGTAGGTAGGAGTTACCACGTTTGGTGATGGTGCCCCGGTGGTGCTTCTCTCCAGAAGAGCGTTCTCTTGGTGTAGTGCCCATGTTGGCGGCAAACTCGCGACTGTCGTGAAAGCGGCCGACTCCGCCACCGTACTCGGCGGCACACGCCGTCGCGGTGATCAGACCCACCCCGAAAATGGTGTGCACCTGCTGCGCGACGACCGAACCCTGATATGCGCTATCCAGCTCGCACTCAAGGACCTTCAAGTGGGCGTCGATCTCGCCGACATGTGCGTGTATCAGCGCGACTTGGTGCTGTAGGGAAGCGGTAACTTCCGGAAGGTCTTCCTGGTTGATCCGCTTCATCAAGGCTTGGAACCCACCCGTGCCAGCACGCTCGACCACGCCACGTTCGGCCAGCAGGCCGCGAATCTGGTTGATAGCTTGGGTGCGTTGGGTAACCAGCAGTTCGCGGGTGCGATGCAGTGCGGCCAAGTCCTGCTGGGCCAGGGTTTTTACAGGAACCGGCCGAATCCGGGGATCCCGGTACACCGCGTAAATGGCATCGGCATCGTTGCCATCATTCTTGTTGCCGACACGGCGTTGGGCCACGAACTGCGGCGGCACCAGCTGCGTCCGGTAACCATAGTTGCTCAACTGCCGTCCCCAATGGTGCGAGCTAGCGCAGGCTTCCATGACCACGACCCCACGTTCGGTATGGGGGTCGGTGAACTTGGCGACGAACTTCTTGCGAGATAGGCGATCCACCTTCCGGCATACACCATGCGGTCCGAAGGTGTGAACCTCGAACACGTTCTTGGCTAAGTCGACGGCATACACCGTGTCGGACAGCGAGGGTCGTTGGGCAGCACGATTCATGGCAGACTCCTCCTTGTGGCTGATGTTTGGTACCGCTGGGCCGGGTAACGATACGGCCTGCTCCTCTCAGTCTGGCACTTTGTTGCCGTCCTGGCCGGGAGGAGTCCATCCCATCAGTTCAATTGGGAGCCAATCTTATCCCTTAACTACATGCGACATCTGAAATTAATTGTCGCGTATGTAACATTTTAGTAGTATCTTCTACTAAATGAACTGGCTGCTGCTAATCATCACACTCCCGACGGAAAATGCCACCGCGCGGATGCGCGCCTGGCGTGCGCTCAAAGCGAGCGGCGCTGTTGTCTTGCGTGACGGCGTTTACCTTATCCCGGCATCCGAACACGCGGTCGACACCTTGACCAAAGTGGAGCAGGATATTGGGGATTCAGGCGGAACCGCCTATCTATTGGAAGTCGATGGTGACACCGATTATCCCTTTCCCGCACTGTTTGATCGTACCGGGGACTATCAAAAGCTAGCCGACGACATCATGGCCTGCGGCGCCGGCTTCGAGTCCACAGCACGCTCCGATCTGGCCCGGCACGTCCGCAAATTACGCAACGCCTACGACGCCCTCGTCGCCATCGACTTTTTCCCGGGCGACGCCCGGCGCCAGGTCGGCGCATTGCTGGATGCGCTGGAGGCACGCCAGACCCGCGCACTCTCACCGGACGAACCCACAGGCAAGGCAGACACCGTAGCGCCACTTGATCGGAATGCGTTCAAAGCGAGCCTGTGGGCAACGCGTAAACAGCTTTGGGTGGATCGCATCGGCTCCGCCTGGCTGATCCAGCGCTTCATCGATCCGCAGGCACGCTTTCTATGGCTCGACACCCCCGACGACTGTCCGTCTGATGCGCTGGGCTTCGATTTCGACGGTGCGCGTTTTACACATGTGGAATCCCTGTCCGGCCTGATGGTGACCTTCGAGACACTGATGGCGAGTTTTGACCTGGGTCACGATCCCGCGCTGCAACGTTTGGCGCAAATCGTCCATTGCCTCGATGTCGGCGGCCTGCCGGTACCCGAGGCGGCCGGGCTGGAGCGCCTCCTGGCCGGTATCCGCGCACGCACCACCGATGATGACAGCCTGTTGAACGACGCCGGCCGCGTTTTTGATGACCTGTATCTCGCATTCCGGCAAGAGGCCGAACCTGCATGACAGCACCCCTTGAAAGACCCGCCCACCCCACCTTCAGGGAGGCGTTCAGGTACTGGCTCAAACTCGGTTTCATCAGCTTCGGCGGACCCGCCGGCCAGATCGCCATCATGCACCAGGAACTGGTGGGAAAACGGCGCTGGATTTCCGAACACCGTTTTCTGCACGCACTCAACTATTGCATGTTGTTACCCGGCCCCGAGGCCCAGCAGCTCGCCATCTATATCGGCTGGATGCTGCACCGCAGCTGGGGTGGCATCGTGGCCGGCACACTGTTTTTGTTGCCATCGCTGTTTATCCTGATCGCACTCACCTGGGTCTATATCACCTTCGGTGATGTCAGTTTTGTACAAGGCATGTTCACCGGTGTTAAACCCGCCGTGGTGGCCATCGTGCTGTTCGCCGCCTGGCGCATCGGCTCGCGGGCGTTGAAAAACAATCTCCTGCGCGCATTTGCCTTCGTCTCCTTCCTGGCTATCTTTGTCTTCAATGTGCCCTTTCCCTACATCGTGCTGGGCGCCGGCATCCTCGGTTTCATCGGTGGGCGAATCGCACCAGGCAAATTCAGGGCCGGTGGCGGGCATGGCGCGTCCAGCAAGAGCTATCGTCCGGCGCTGATCGACGACGACACGCCGCCGCCGGCGCATGTCAGGTTCCGGCCCGCCAGACTGGTGGCGTTGACCGCACTTTTCGTCGGCCTATGGGCCCTGGCGCTGCTGGCATTACCGGCAGGCACCCTGCACGATATGGGCGCATTCTTTACCAAGGCCGCGCTGATGACCTTCGGCGGCGCCTATGCCGTACTGCCTTACGTTTACCAGGGCGGCGTCGAACATTACCATTGGCTTACCGGCTCACAGATGATCGACGGTCTGGCGCTGGGAGAAACGACACCGGGACCGCTGATCATGGTGGTCGCTTTCGTCGGTTACGTCGGGGGCGGGACGCACGCGGTCTTCGGTCCCGACGCGCTCTTTCTGGGCGGCGCCGCGGGTGCGACGGTGGCGACCTTTTTCACCTTTTTACCGAGCTACCTGTTTATCCTCACCGGGGCACCCCTCATTGAAGCCACGCGCGGTGATCTTAAATTCACCGCGCCCCTGACCGGCATAACCGCGGCGGTCGTCGGTGTGATAGTCAATCTCGCGGCATTTTTCGCCTGGCACGTGCTATGGCCGGAAGGCACCGAAGCCACACCCTTCGCCGGCCAGTTCCAGTGGTTCCCGGCACTGGTGTCCGTTGCCGCGTTCATCGCACTGTGGAAATACAACCTGGATATTTTGAAAGTCATCGGTGTCTGCGCGGTACTGGGACTTGTCTATACACTGGTATGAATAGAGAACATTCGATTATGAATCGCACAATTACACCCCAGGCACTGAAGAACGCACTCGTCGACAGGTACATCCTCGATGCGCGACGCGCATCCGACCGGGATGCCTCCGACGAACAACTGCCCGGCGCGCACTGGCATGATCCGGACAAGGTGAGCGACTGGGTCGATCAACTGCCCAGGGACCAGGACATTGTTCTGTATTGCGTGCGCGGCGGTTCAGTATCCAACAGTGTGCTCGATGCCCTCTGGGCCCGGGGTCTCAGCGCGCGCTTCATCGAGGGCGGCATCGAAGGCTGGGAAGCAGCGGGTGGGCAGACCGTCCCCAAATAAGGAAGCTGGACCATGATTCCGAAGCTTTATCGTCACATCCTGTTGGGGCTGGCGCTCGGACTTGCGACACTGACCGCCCACGCTCTACCACAACCTCGGCAAATTTCGCCGCACACCTGGGCCTGGGTCGGTCCCTACGAGGCTCCGGACAAGGCCAACCAGGGGTTCCGCATGAATCTCGGTTTCGTCATCGGCAGCGAGGCGGTGGCGGTGATCGACAGTGGCTACACGCCAGACATGGCACGTGCGATGTTGCAGCAGATCCGCGCGCGCACGCCATTGCCGGTGCGTTACGTAATCAATACCAACTCCCAGCCTCACCGTTTCATGGGCAACGAGGCTTTTCGACAGGCAGGCGCGCGCATCGTTGCGGCGACGGAGGCCGCCGAGCGTATGCACAACGAAGGGGTGGCATTCGCGACCGGCATCGCCCGGATACTGGAATTGCCGGCGGCGCCTCCGGTACCCGAAGCTCCCGATTTATTGATTGACACGGGAGGCAGTGAAACACTGGAACTGGGCGGCGGTGTAACCCTTTCAGTTGAACACTACGGACGCACGCATACGCGCGGAACGCTGGTTGTCTATGTCGAGCCCGACCAGACTGTCTACACCGGCGATATAGTCTATGGCGGACGACTCCTGGCCATCCTGCCGGACAGCCATGTCGGTGACTGGATCGCGGCATTCGAGCGGTTGCAGACGCTGCGGGCGAAACAGTGTGTGCCCGGACACGGGACACCCGGTTCGCTCGCTGACTTCGAACATGCGACCTACGCCTATCTAAGCGCCTTGAAGACACATATGGACCAGGCTGTCGAGAACGGTACCGGCGTCGCAGACGCTATGGCGGATTTTGATGCGCAGCCCTGGCGCGAGCTGGCCAACTTCGACGAGTTGGCGGGACGCAATGCTTCGCTGGCTTATCTCGAAAGAGAGGCCGAGAGTTTTTGATTGCACGTGAGGTATGGACTCATGAAATGGATCACCCGTGAACGGCCCAGGATTGGCCGCATCGCCTGTCCTTGGCTGATCGCCCGCTTTATTGACCCGGATACCGAATTTCTCTACGTACCGCCTGACGATGTGCTGCGTATTGCCAGCGAAACCGACGCGATTCCCTATGACATTCCCGGCGTCAAATTGTCGCACGAAGGGGAGTCGTGCATCTTCGACACGTTTCTGAAAAAATACGCGCTGACAGATCCGGCTCTGTTCGATCTCGCAGTCATCGTGCGCGGCGCGGATACCGATCGCCTGGATATTGCACCACAGTCCGCAGGATTGCTGGCAATTTCACTCGGACTCTCGCATATTTTCCCAGGACGACCATGCGTGCCTGGCACAAGGCCGGGTGATCTACGATGCCCTTTATGCCTGGTGCCAGCACACACCAAACGAACGACACAAGAGGTGTGTAACCTGCGCTGGGAGTGAGAGGTATCCGTGCCTGAGCTGGATACCAGCGTGTTCATCATCCCGGGGGATCGGGTAAAGAACGGCGATGAACGTCTGGTGGTGCTCAATTGAGTGGCCAGTTCGGCCATCGAGAAGGTCCGCGGTGGACACCCCGACTACGTGTTCCCTTACCAAGGCCATCCGGTCACCACGATGAACAATACAGCGTGGCAGAAGGCAAGGAAACGCGCCAGCCTGACGCAGGCACGGGTCCACGATCTCAAGCACACCTTCGGTCGTCGTTTGCGCGCGGCAGGAGTGAACTACGAGGATCGTCAGGACTTGCTGGGACACAAGTCGGGAAGGATCACCACACACTACTCGGCGGCGGAATTACACAACCTGATCGAGGCCGCCAACCAGGTGTGTGGAGGGCATTCCCGCAAAAGCCCCGCACTAGTGTTACTGAAACAAAAACCGGTCACAACCATCGCTATAACCGATTGATGTAACTGTGAATTTTGTCGCGCCCGGAAGGATTACCGGCCCGCGGCCGTTCTGCGCACCTACGGCGCTGGTCGAGCTCCTATCGAATAGTCGGAGCTTCGAACCCTTACGGGCATAAACCAAAAAGGCCCACCCTGGCGGGCGAGCCCTTTCGGTTTATATGGCGCGCCCGGAAGGATTCGAACCTCCGACCGCCTGGTTCGTAGTTAAAGTTTCAGTTGTAACTATTTGTTTAATTTTAAATTAATCGGAGCGCCCGTTGCCCATTTTTGCACTACAATGCAGGATGATGCAGAACCCATCCCCACAAAATCCCCACAAGAATTTCGTGGCTGAAAGTATCTGGAAAATAACCATGTGGTTGCTTCCGTAACCCGTTTCCCGATGATCTATCAGGGGTGTAGCTATATATGATCAAACTGATTCCTGTCGCAGCTGCACGTGACATCATGTTCCGATACCCCCTACTGCTCGGGAATGCGACCACGGCAGCCAAGGTGGGCTTTTCCCTGGAGCAGCATAAGGAGACCTTGATGGTGGAGCTTTCGCACCTGGAGTCCCTGCGCGCGTGTCGGCCACGCAAGCCGCACTACCTGGTACGCGGCCAGCGCGGGGGACGGCTCGTTCCCGAGTGAGACCTGGGGTGCCGCTGAAGGTGCTCGAGCGCTCCTGGCAGGAGATGGTGTGAAGATCTCGTTGGAGAGGCTGCGCCGCGAGGCTGAGGCAACGGGGTATCGCCCCGAAGGCTCGAGAAGGTCATTCACCTGCTCAACCTGTTGGAAGCTCTCCGCAGTCATCCGTTCCTCAAGGACCGCCTGGTGCTCAAAGGCGGCACGGCCTTGAACCTGTTCGTCCTCGACCTGCCGCGGTTGTCGGACAGATACCTTCGCCATGAGCCAGGCATGGGTGGCGCTACCAGACTACGACACCATTTGCTGCTGCTCGGCCTGCCATGTCGCCTCTAACACCGAGGCCGGAACGATCGCCCAGGATGCGGATGAAGGCTAGGGTGCCGATGAGGATCAGAGCCTGCCACCAGCCTTCTGATCGAGTGTTGGCCCTGGTTGTCATCCTCGAAGGGTACTTGGTGGGATAGGGCGATACCGGCTGAGAAGAGGCGAAATATGTTCCGATTAGGGATAGGCGGAGACTGGGGCTGCCTGCCCCAAAAGCATCTTTGGGGCATCGGTTGCTCAAAGCCTGTGGAGAATCGCAGTGGTGCCTCGTATTTCTGCGAGCCCGTCACACACGATCTAACCCACGTGCACCACTGGCAGCAATTTGGACCTGATCTGCCGACACAGGCCGTCCGATAAGATAACCCTGTACGAAATTGCACCCAAGTTGCCGCAGCAGCTGAGACTGCTCATCCGTCTCGACACCTTCCGCGACGACGTCCACGTCCAGACTATGGGCGAGAGCGATCATAGCCTTTACCAGCGATACGGTCCGCTGATCGTGTGGCAGCTTGGACGTAAAACTGTAATCGATTTTCAGAACGTCGATCGGCAGTTGACTCAGATAGCCCAGCGATGAATAGCCTGTCCCGAAATCATCCAGATATACGGGTATCCCCAGCTCACGAATCTGCTGCAGCACGGCCACGGCCCGGTCGAGATCGTGCATGACTGCCGTTTCCGTGATCTCTATGGCCAATCCAGGCTTGTCATCTGTCAATCCAGCCTGGTCCAACACCTGGCGGAGCTCATCAATGAAATTGTCCCGCATCAGTTGGGGCGTCGCGACGTTTACGGATACGGTAAAGTCCTGCAGCCCGGCTGCGCGCCATGTCGAAATCTGCCGGCAGCCCTGTTCCAATACCCAGCGCCCGAGAGGATGAATCAAGCCGTTCGCTTCAGCGATGGGGATAAATTGGCCGGGGCCAACGTGCCCGAGCGTTCCGCTGCGCCAGCGCAACAACGCTTCTGCTCCCACTGGTCTTGTGGTCTCGGTATCCACAACCAGTTGGTACACCAGCGAGAGCTCATCGCGTTCTATGGCATGCTGGAGTTCATACTCGAGCCGCAGCTGCGACCGTGCCAGTGCATTGAGGCTGGCTGAGTAGAACATGCAGGAACCCGGTTCCGTGGCGGCCGTATGGAGTGTCAGAGCCGCATACTGCATCAGATCTTCAGCCGTGTCGGCATCGCCGGGATAGAGCGCGGCGCCCCCGCGCAATGGCAGCGATAGTCGCATGGCACTTTCGTCGACCGTGACGGTGGGGCCGCGTAACAGCCGCTCTGAAAGATGGACCATATCCCCGCTCTGCGCCATATCGGCCAGCACCAGCGTGAATTCGTCCTGACCGGTTCGCGCGACGGTGTCGCCCTCCCTCAGCACCGCAGTCAGATAATCCGCGAGCTGTTTGCGGAGGCGATCTCCCACGTGCCGCCCGCGAATATCCACCAGTCGTGTGAGTTCTGGGCAATCGACGACCACGACGGCCACTGTGCGCTGATCGTGATGCGCGCGGGACAGTGCCTGTTGCAGGTGGCCGATCAACAGGGCCTCGTTGGGCAGCCCAGTGAGCGCGTCGTAATACGTCAGTGTCTGCAGGCTGTTCGACTTGTCGGTCGTCTCCAATCCGAGGCCGATGTCCGCGGCAATTTCCCTCAGCAGAGCCGCCTCCTGCTCGTCGAATATCTGGTCAGCCCCACCGTAGAGCTCCAGCCAGCCGCGGGCCGGCTGGTTCTTGGTCCAGTCCGGTATGGGCAGGGCCACCACGGCGGAAATGCCCAGCCCCCTTGCCGCCTGATGCCATGCCTCCGGTAATGCCACGTCGTCCACGCGGCCGATCCAGACCGGCTCCACGGCGTCAGGACGGCCCATCGCATCCGCCAGCGGCGCCGCCATCGCAGACGGCCATCCGCCGGACAAGCCGGCTTGCCCGGCGAGATCGGCAGGCTGATCCCGTCCGTTGTGCAGGAAGATCCGGGCGCCTGCGAAGTTGCCCTTGTCGACCGCAAGTTCACAGGCCGTCTGGGCCAGTTCCCCAATGGCCCGGATGCGCACAATCGCACTGTTGATACCGCTCAGGAACTGGTAGGTCCGATTGAGCCGCCGGATGTTCGTCTGCTCCCGACGCAGCCGCTCCGTGTAGCGGCCGATCAGCCACGCCAGGAGCAGGGCCGTGAAGCCAACGTATACCCATCCTTTGATGGTCTGAAGCTGCGTGACCTAGTTGGGGTCGCTGACCAGAAGGGCCAGCAGGCGATCGGAGAACAGGATCCAGAGGGCGCCCACCGTCGCGTAGATAACCGAAACACGCCCCGCGATCTGAAGCGACGCCCGAGCCTTCCGGTGTGGTGGTTTCAGGTTCGAATGCATGTCGTTACCTTCCACGGCCGGACATGCTCCTTAACCAAGCCTCTCGCCGGCTGTCGTGTACAGCGACCGCATCGGCCGCCACCTAAGATTCTGTAGATTCTGAAATATTTTTGCACACCAACGACTGAATTTTGAGTCGGATCGACCCACGTCTTCTCGAATCACAATCCTGCCTGGAATCCGGTCGCCGTGACAGCCGATTTATCGGTCAGACGTTTCGTATACGTGGTGAGTGTTTCGAGCGCTCCGCCGCCCTCGAATCGGGTAGGAGGCGGGGTCACCCCCACCGTCCTCCCACACCACCGGGCATACGGTTCCGTACCACGTCGGTTCCCACATCCCATTGCTGGGCGAGCTTAGTTCCGTTGACTATCCGCCAGCCAGAGTGAATTGCGCTGCAACGGTTTTCGAGGTTCCGCCCCGTCCACCTGTGTTGCGAGCCCTCCCAAGAGGCATCTGCAAACTCCAGTCTGAGGTATAACCCGACTATCCACTCATAGTGGATTCAGCCCTTCAGTATGCGGTGACATACCTACTATGGCCTCTGCTGAGTTCTGATCACCCATCCCCACCCCTCACGAGATGAGTAGCACGATGGCAGGTAGTCAGACTTCCCAGGGTAAGACGCGTGACCGTCACACTTATACCCGCCGCATTTACGTCCACACCTTCCGTGCAAGTATCAGGCTTTAACGATCATTGCCGTCTTACCCGGTGCGACCGCCTCATATGCGATTTCTGTTCGTCCTGTAAATCTTCATCAGTTACTACTACTTCTGAATAGTCAATTTTAATGGACTCAAGTCCTTTTTCACGCATTTCCTGCATCCTTTCCGTCTCATAGCGCTGCCGCGCCCTGGCAATTCCTCTATCGCGCCATGTTCGAAATCCCACGTTTTGGATATAACCTCTGTCAATCACATAATGGAGCATTGCTTTTAAAGATGGAGGTCGTTCCTGCCTCTTTTTCGGCCAGTACTTTTCTGGCAGAGGCATTTCGTCCTTTAAGCGTTCCCGAATCGCCATTTCAAGACAGCCAAACACCTGCTGCTCAGCAACATTGTAGAAGCGATAAACAAACCATGAATAGAGGTACAGGTTTCTAGCGGTATCGAACAGGATGCGGATTTTTTCCGGCACGGCATCCGACAATGTATATCCTGCAACCAATTCGAATTGATCGACCGGCGACAATGATCGGATTACTCCCGAGTCATTGTCGACCCTAACAAAGGATCGGGTACATGGATCAGGTTCGCAGAGATGTTCTGGCATTCTGAGACCATCGCATTCGAAATCCGATTCGGCTTTATTGTTAGTCATGATTCAACCGCAAATTGTCTGCCACTATTTCACTTCCGAATGTTATCGTTTCCAATTATCCGGCCAGGAATCGAGTTCCAACGGCATCATCAATCCATCGCCTCGTTGCTCTGCCCGCAACTGTTCTTCTCGGTGTACCGCCAAGGACAGATAAATCAAACCAGAACGGGCAAGTTTGAGAAGTCTTAAGGCTTTTGCCTCTATGTCGCCCCGTGTCACTGAATAAGCCATTGAATCACGAAATCCATCTGGAGTAGCGCCCCCCGTGTCACGCTCAGACGTCCATGGCCAGTCATGAACCTTCAAGTACTTGTGCTCCAAATGGTTCCGAATGGCATTAAGCGCCTCGGCATCAGGCTCCATTGTCTCAGCTAGATCAGTGCCATTTTCCAGCAGGTCCTTACTCAACCAGAAAAGTCCACGCAGCAGCCAGTTTTCATAGCCGATGAAACAGTCTCGCAGAAATCTTGACTTCCTTTTTTTCGATGTTGTGTGCCAAACAGAACGAAAGTTGATGGACCGCTCTTCCATGCCTAGCTGCCAATAGGCATTGATGAAGAAAGCCAACTTATCGAAAAGCGAATAGGTCATACGGTACGCGGCTTTAACCCGCTCCACAGCCAGTGAATAAGCCGGATAGTCCAGGGTGTCATAGAGCAGGACGTCACGGTCTGCGAAATGGGGCTTTTGCTCTCGCGTTCCCTCATAATATAGATAGCGTGCGGA
This sequence comes from Burkholderiaceae bacterium, assembly GCA_041678385.1. Taxonomy (GTDB): domain Bacteria; phylum Pseudomonadota; class Gammaproteobacteria; order Burkholderiales; family Burkholderiaceae_B; genus Yanghanlia. The sequence continues at coordinate 17,604 of JBAYOJ010000005.1, forward strand.
TACGTACTCCTGTTTGATCTGGTTGAAAAACGCTATCAACGTAGGTGGCTCCCCTATCCCAACAACCATGTTTGGAAGTGTCAGAATGTCGCGCGCAGAGATTGGATATGGTCCAAGATCATTGAGGGGCGTCAGGAACAATCGATGTTTTAAGCACCAGCTCCGGTACACGCGCTCCCCCTTTGAGCGTCCCAGACTGTAATTTTCCAGTTCCATGGATGCAGCAATCTTTTCAAGGTCGATATGTGCTGCGATACCATCAGCTTCGCGAACCATGGCCTCTTTGATATCGTCATACCCTGTAGACTCGAAGAATGCGCTGGATGTTGTCGCCTGTCGGAGGTCATCGTATGCGAATCTCATCATAACCATGGCGTGACCATGGTCATATAGGGTGCGGGCATAGGACATATAGCCATAACCACGGTTGCCCAGAGCCATTCCAAAATTGGGAATGATACCCAGAGCCCGGTTCCAGTACTCGATGGCCTCGGTACATCGACCCAGCGTGTTGAGAAGGTTTGCGGCATTAGTAAGGATCTGACAACGCCGAACCTTATCGAGCTGCTTAAATCCCGAATGTCGAAGGGCCGTGCGCAAATTGAACAACTCACGCAAAACCTCCGGTTGTTCCCAGGCCCAGGCGGCCTTTATGTCATTATGCTTTCTCTTCCGGTGGCTGGCCCAGGCATTGGCCCTGAAGTAGTGGAGTAAAGCCACCTTCCCGTCGTCGAGCGTCCTCTCGTCTAATTCATCGCACAGTTCAAGCGCCCGCTGGGCGCCTTCAGTCCGGCCATGAATATCAGAGAGATCGATGATTTTTCCTATGAGGTCGAAGGCAGCTTCGATATTCAGGCCGCTTAAATTTTCCACACCTAAGAGTTCCCCAAACTCGCGATTAGACACTTTGTCAGTCTCGTTATCTTCCATTATTCTTCTGGCAAATCTTTCAGCGGTCCAATTTTATCGGGTCCAATCGGCAACGATGTTTCCAGCTGACATCTTTGGGCTGCGCGTCAACTGCCAGACGGGAGAAGGCTTCTTTATTATCGCCTTGTCGTTTCATTCATACCCCAACGCTGCCTGGAGTTTTTGTAACGACTCTATCTGCTTCTTCTTGTCCATCTTCCGGATATTAACCAGCTTCCATTGAATCGCGGGAAGTTGCTCGATGCCGGCTACAGGCATAAGGCTCCAATCCGGCTGTCCTTGCTTTATTGAGAGTAGGAATTGCTTCTCGTTCTCTGTCATTGTGTTCTTGATTGTGTCGATGAGCCTGTCACGCACTGTTACCAGTTCATCGTGCTCAACTTCTTCGGCTGTCATGCCAGCGAATTCTTTCTCGAACACCTGGCGAAAGTCTTTTAGATTAGGTGCGAGCAGCTCACTCATTGGCCGGTCGTGGCTCGCAAGATAAATGATGAATGCGGTGCGAATTTCATCCGTGATACCTTCGTTCTCCATCAGGATCTTGACGTCGAAGATATCACGCGGATGCTGGCGGTCCAGGGCGGCACATAGCTTGCCACCGTACAGGTCCACAACAGCCAGCGTGCTGGCCGTCGCCGATGCCTCGAACAGTGCTTCGGCCTTTTCGCTTAGCTCACGTTCCTCCGGCGAGAAGACTGTGCCCCTGAGCACCAGATTGGGCTCGATCTTGATCGCGGCTTCTGTTGTCTGAATGAACAACTTGGAAACATGCCGGGCGCCCTTAGCCCGGCTCTCCTGCACAGTCGCTCCGGGTACGGTTCTTCCGATCGCGGCGGCTATGCGCTGCAATGCCTCACCGATATTTGCCAATGCCGTGTCGCGCGGTTCCAGGGGCAGATACGTCAGGTCGATATCGACCGATAGTCGCGGCATGTCGCGCACATAGAGATTGATCGCCGTACCGCCCTTCAGGGCGAAGCACTCTTCTGACGCCACATGGGGCATCACCCGCAGCATGAGTTGCGCCTGTTTGAAGTAGGGGCTGTCTTTCATACCGAATTCACCGACGCCTTCCACTGCTGATTCGTATCCGGGACGGTGATGTTGTATTTGGCATCCAATCGTCCGCCTTTGACGATCATGCGTTTGCCTTTGCCGAAATCCACTGTCGACAGATCCAGTTTCTTGACCCAGGCATGGTTGTGGCTTTCAGCGAGAAACATGAACAGCCGCTTCACCTTTACCGAACGGCATTGCTCCAGCAGCGACTGAACCAGACGTGGCCGCAAGGTGGTCAACCCCTCCATGAGCAGACCCGCCTCTTCAAAGGATTCCTCTGCAGGCACGAGATACAGCACTTCCATGATGGCGCGTTCGGGTGCCGAAACGGTTACAACATAGGCGGCCAGTTCCTTCCTGGTGAGGCCTGCATTCGGCTCGTCGGCAAACAGCTTTGTGGTGGTATAACGAAGCGCCACCCCCCAGTCATACTGTCGGAACCACGCGGGCAGCCGGGTACCGGCGCCGCCGAACAGTGACACAGCCCCGCCTTTCCCCATCGGCAGATAATGGGCATACCCTTGCAGCTGCAGCGCCGTTTTGGCTCCAACATGGACCGGCAGCTGCATGTGCTCCTGGAGGGCATGCAGGCCACCGGTCCACTCGACCGTGTCGCCGGCACGCACATAGGCACCCTGGCCGATGCGCCGTATCCAGCCGCTCTTCTCATACTCGTGGACCAGTTGCTGGTAGGCTCCCTGGGCCTCCAGCCAGCGCGATACCGCCACAGTGCCTTGGGGCCATGCTGTCAGCAGACGGTTTAATTTACTGCGGGGTTCACTAGCCATGCTTGTTAATTTAGCGTGGAAACAAACCAAGCTCAAGCGGAAAGTTTAATTTGAGCCTGATTTAACAGTTTTCACTTGTTAATTAGGCGTTTAATTAAACTGCATGACAATGAATATTACATGTGCCGCATCGCTTAGCCCCTGTCTCGCCGGGTGCGCATTCCACGCGATTCGGCCATCGGTTCCAGCGTCATCCGGCCACCGGTTCCATGATGCTTAGGCCGGGGCGCTTCAAGGTGGTGTGAAGATCTCATCGGAGAGGCTGTGCCGCGAGGCCGAGGCAACGGGGTTTCGCCCCGAAGTGTTCAAGAAACACAAGGGGCTCTGATCGGCACAGCACGTCGATTGCCCGTTGGCCTGTTTTCCGGCGGGTAGCTACCACACTCAATCCATTCTCACGAACAGACCACGCAAAAAACTACTCATCGCTTCATGGTCCCGACATCGCACGATCATCGAGCTTGAGACCACCGAACACTTCATCGACGGTCCTTTCGGACTTCCGCACCCCGTCCTCAACTGCCGAACCACGGGAACCGATTCCCCGTTCGGCAAACTCCGCGATTATCATAATTCAGCACCGTTTTCAATCGAGATAGATGGCCTTTTCCGGCCATTTATCGGTCGTTTTTTTACACCCCGCTGACGGCTAGCATCGATAGCCGTACCGAGCACAGTGGAGCACAAACGGTGAATCAGTCTATCTCTGCAACCCATGAGTATCTGCTGACGCACTACGGGCCACTATTGACGATCAGGCATCTGGCTGAGGTGATGCACACGAGTCCGAATGGGGTGCGCATGGCCATCGCGCGTAAACGGCAACCGTTGGCTGTGGCGCTTTTGAACGCCAGGAGGCAGTTGGGCCGCAGGGTGTACTTCGAGGCGCGGTTGGTGGCCGATGTCATTGACCAAGGCATGACAGGCGGGCCACTGAAGGAACGTCCCACTGAAACTGGCGCTTCATTACCGTCGACGGGGCGTTCCCTAATCTGCACGCAGCCATGAGAAAGAAGAATAAATAAATTGAGGCATCGAATTGACGCAGCCAACAAACAATCCATCGCACCCCACCAGTTGGTTAAAATCGGTCGGTATGGGTTGTGGGAAAACCCTTTCATGATACACGCGGGAAAGATACGCCGTGTTTTATTTGCCGGACAAAGACCCGTGCTACCGCGTCGAACAGGAATCTATCACTACAACAAAAGCAAAGGAGCTGCAAGCATGGAGTTCGATTTTTCCGGGATAAATCTTGAGTACCTGATCCAAGCCCGAGACCTCGCCAAGCGAGATCCTGAATTCGTTGCCACCCTGCTCGGCATGGAGGTCGAGATGGCTTTCTTATTGGCGGATTTGAAACCCAAGGAACTCACACGTATTTCGCTCATCAAGCAGCCGTTACTCATGCCTCGACAGGAGCCTTGGTGGTGGTCACGTTTATTCGTGGCCTTACGCGAAGGGTGTGCCGATGAAATCGAGGCCGTAATCGAGCATGCACCGTTGGTCACGGTGCCTAGAGGAGAGGATGCGTGAATGAGACCCGCAATCTGTTCAGCACTGGCCCCTTCGATCCCGCCGCCTTGTGGTAGACGGCTCGACCGCGCTGGCTGCGATGTCGAACTTTGCATTCACGCCACGAGAATCATGGAGGCCATCCGACTGATTCATCTCGGCGCGCGTGCAGGGCTCGTCTGCCAGCTGACAAAGCTGGAAAAATCCACGACCAACCGCCTGTACCGTCAATTGTGCGGCGCACCCTCCCCCCCTGGCCAGACACCGTTCACCGATACCTGGTACCGGGAAAACGATGTACGTATGTTACAGGCCACTCTCGTCTGGCGGCTGCACCAACGCTTGGTGCAGACAGGGCGAAGCGCCGCACGCATCGCCATCGATGTATACCAGGCGTATACCCGGCTCGCCCGTGAACCGCAGCTCGACCTGACCCGCACTGTTTTCGTACCGCGTCTCGTTGCCATGGAGACATGGCACGAAAGAGTGTGCAAGTTCTGCGGCATGACGTACCTGTCCGCGGTAGACAGCAACAGCGTTGCGTGCCCTGGCTGCCGCCTCTATCACCTGCACCGTTGTCACCAGTGTGGCTCACCGATGGAACCGCAATCCAGGGGGCGCCGGCGTACGGTTTGTGGCCATTGCGGAAACACGCATAATGGAGGGGCCCCCCATTGAAGGAGATAGACAACCACTGCGATCCAGCAACCGGGTATTCCGGGACTTCACGGGGGATCCCATGGCACTGAAAGTCACCGTTACCAGCACGAAGGGGGGTGTCGGTAAAACGACGTTGACCGCGAACCTCGGCGGTCTGCTGGCCGATCTCGGACAGAAGGTGCTGCTCGTAGATGTGGACGTACAGCCTACATTGTCCAGTTATTATCCGCTCGAGCTGCGAGCCGACCATGGTCTGTCCTCACTGATCACCGAAGGCCTGGTCGACGGCATCGTCAGCCGTACGGCGATTGTGCAGCTGGACCTGATCCTATCCGACGACCCAGAGGGGATGTTGCAGAATTGGATTCTGCATACCCCGGACGGACGTGTCCGGCTGAAGCATATCCTGACCCGGCTTGACGCGGCCTATGACTTCATCCTGCTGGACACCCAGGGTGCGGTCGGACCGCTTCAGGACTCCGCGATCCTTTCGGCGGATCTGCTGGTCTCGCCGATACCACCGGAGATTCTGTCCGCCCGGGAATTCGCCCGCGGCACGGTACAGATGTTGGACCGGCTACGTCCAATGGCCTTTCTTGGTGCGCCGCTCGGTCCGTTGCGCGGACTCATCTATCGCATGGATCGGACCGTCGACGCCCGCCGCATCGCCCAGGAATTGTGCCGGGAGGCCTACGGCCCCAGTAAGGGGGCCATCACCATCCTGGACACGGTGATTCCGAACACTGTCGCCTACCGGGAGGCCGCCACGGCACGCGTACCGGTTCACCGCTGGGAACCGGTACGGCAGGGACCCACCCCAAGCGCCCGTGAAGCCATGCTGGCCCTGGTCTTCGAGCTCTTCCCACATCTGGCGGACAAGACGCTCGAATGGGGAGGGGCGCAATAATGTCGAAGAAGCACCCCTCCAGCGAACAGATCCAGTCGATGCTTCGCGAGGGTCATTTTGGCCAGAGCCACGAATTGCCGCCGGCGGACCCGCTCACTGCGACGCAGATGCTGCTGGACATCGATCGCATCGAACCCTACGAGCACAACCCCCGCAAGGAGCGAAACCCACTCTACAACGAGATCAAAGATTCCATCCGCGCTCAAGGTGGACTCAACAATCCGCTGACCATCACGCGCCGGCCGGGGGATGCCCACTACATCGTCGAGTCGGGGGGCAACACCCGCCTGCAGATCCTCAAGGAGCTATGGAGGGAAACCGCGGACGACCGCTTTTCCCGTATCCACTGCCTGTTCCGACCCTGGGTCTCCGAATCCCACGTGCTGACCGCACACCTGATCGAGAATGACAAACGGGGAGAACTCACCTTCATCGACAAGGCCCTCGGTGTACGGGAACTGCGCTTGGTGCTCGAATCCGAGCGGAACGAGGCCTTCTCCCAACGACAACTGGTGGAAGCCTTACGGGAACGAGGCTACGCCCTCGACCAGAGCACGATCTCCCGCATGGACTACGCCGTGGATGTGCTGCTGCCGGTCATTCCCGAAGCGCTGCGCAGCGGCATGGGTGCACCGCAGATCCGCCGGATTCGACGGCTGGAAACCGCCTGCCGTAGTTTCTGGAACGACCAGCCCGACGCGCCAGACCGGTTCGATGCGCTGTTCACCGAGGCACTGACCACCCACGACGGCCCGCACTGGGATCTCGATGCTGTGCAGCGGGAGTTGGAGACCCCCATGGCCGGGATCACCGGACTGTCCCTCAAACACGTCCGTCTCGAAACCGATGCACGCCTGGCGACCGGCGGCAACGAACCGAGCCCACCGAGACCGACGTTCACGGACGGGCACTCCACTTCGGCGGCGACGCCGGCACCTGGTATACCCACATCCACCACTCCCCCCATGTCCAATGGAGCCGAACCCAAGGAGGCGCCTGATCATCAATCGCCCGGCGACTCCCGCTCGGGTGCGGAGGACAAGGCGTCTGATGAACATCCGACACCTTCTCCAGTATCGGCCAGTGAATCGCCGACTACGGCAGTTGCCTCGTCGGCCTATGACGGCCCTGGCGATCTGAAATCGCTGCGCAGCCGCTGTTACGTGCTCACGCTCAAGATCGCCAGACGACACGACCTGGAGGACTGCATTACGTCCGCCGGCACACTGGGCATGGGCTTTCTGGTGGACATCCCGCGCGAGTCCATCATTCCGGTCGCCGGCGAGGCGGGCGCGCTGCGCCAACTCTACCGCCAATGGGTGTGGTGGCTGCTGCTCAGCTTCTCAGAAGAGAGCGTCCAGCCTGAACGTATGGAACGAGTCCCGGACGAGTTATTACTGCGCAACCTGGTCCTGGAGAGGAACGATGCCCAGGCACTGACCTTGGTCGGCGAACCCGACTGGAAGGCGCTTGGCTACGAATTGCTGAGCAACCCCTCGGTCCCGCAGTCGACCGTCGATGACCTGCTGGCCCTGGCGCAGACCTGCCGCCGCATCCGTCAACAGGTGAATGACGACGGCGGCCTGGCCCTGTGGAAGATCGACGGATAGTAGGGGCGATGCGGACGATGCCGAAGACGACCCATGCAGAGCTGGTATTCCACACCCTGCGCTATGTCACCGAGACCCTGGCCGAGGGGGACATCCATTCGGTGTTGGATCTCGGCTTTCGGCTGGATCAAATCGCCCGCCTGGAACGCTTTACCCTGCGCGATCTGTACCACATCAGCCAGGTCCGCACCCACTTCATGGACATCTCCGTCGACCCCGTCTGCTTCGACCGGGTTCTGGACCACATGGAGCGAAACAAGCGCCATGACGCCCTTCAGGACGAACTCATCCAACTGCGCGCACCGCTGGCCATGATGCGGGTCTTCTTCGGCATGACCAACGCCGAATACGCCGCACGACGCAAGCTGCTCGGCATGTCAGGTACCGGTATCGGTCGACCACCCGCACCGTCGGAGGCTGACGAACAGCGTGTCTGGAAGGCCTGGCAGAGCTACGCGAAAGGTCCGGAGCAGCAGCGTTACCTGCACGTGGGACAGGCCACCGGCATACCACTGAACACGGTTTGGGCATTGATCCAATCCTGGGAGACCGCCGGTCTCCTGCCGGCGAATCAAGCGGATGAGGACCACAAGGTGGTTCAGTTCCGGACCAATGAGCAATGAGCCTGTTTGAGATCGACATGGGAAGCTGAGTGGAGCGCGATAACGAAAAGATCAGACCGGAAACACACGCCCTGGATGCCTTTATCCATGCCACCGTGGAACGGCTCCTGAGCGCTGACACCCGCGATACCGGAATGGGTGATGGTCTGCTGTTCCTCGGTAACTGGCATGACGCCATGCCGCGGCTGATCTTTCAGGACCCGGTGCTGCAACCGGTCGACACCCGTATCTGGGGTGTGATCAAGATCGCGGCTGCCGGCACCGGCCCGACCGCGTTTCCGACCTACAAGCAAATCGCCAAAACCGCGAATGTCGGTTCCGAGGCAACAGTGGCCCGGTCCATGGCCATCCTGCGTGCCGCCCGCTGGCTCTCACTGTGCCACCGTGTACGCGACGCCCAGGGCCGGTTCCGGGGCAACATCTACGCACTCCATGACGAGCCCTTGCCGCTGGCCGATGCGCTCTATCTCGACCAGGCATACATCCAGTTCCTGGAACAGGCGCAGACCCACGCCCATCCCCAGGTGCGGAAGATCGCGGCGGCCGTGCTGGGCACCATTGAAGAAGATCTCCGCGAAGGCGACGGCGGCATCGAGAACGTCAACCCGACGTACCGGCGCCAGGAAGCCATCCGCACCCTGCAAGGCGAGGCAACCCGCTATTTCGGCTTCTCGTCCCGCCAACTTCAAAATTTGAAGTCGGTGCCCGAACCCACCCCACTTCAAAAAATGAAGTGCGGTCCACCTCAAAATCTGAAGTCGGACCGTAGTAGTAGTTGTAGTTATATAAATAAAAAAACAACTACTACAACAACAACGGAGGTAGCGCAGACAGACGCGTGCGCGCGTGAAGCGGAAAGCGGCCAGGAGGCCCTCGCCTTCCCTGCCTCGCTGACACCGAACGAACACCGTCTGGCCAGCATGTGTCTGCGCAACGCACCGGTGGCCATGCATCAGGATATCCTGGATGAAATGGCCGGCAGGCTACTGTCCGCCAAGCACAAGAACGAATCCATCGACAATCCCGTGGGCTATCTGGCGCAACTGTGCAAGGCTGCGCGCCAAGGCTCGTTCATCCTCACGAGTCTGGGACTGAAAGCCCGCGAACAACGCCATCGGAAGGCCCGTCTCAAGCGGCAGGAAGAGATCAGCCGTGAACGCGCGCTGGCCCACATGCAAAGCCTGCTTGCGAAGCGTGAGCCATCGACCCCGGAACCGACGCACCCTACCCCCGCGTCTGGTGATGGCACTGCCATCGGCCCTCCACACGACCCTTTACCCGATGGCAGTGCCATCAATCCTGCAACCGGTCCACCGCGGGCTTCGAGTACGCCTCGGGGGTGATGGCACTGCCATCACTCTCACAGGTGCCACGTGGCACATCCCAATCTGCTGACAAAAGAGGAAGGCCCATGACCCAAACGACAACAGCAAACGATGCGGATAACAAGACATCCCGCGCGCTCCCGGACAACGCGGACCCCGCGGTGGATTACAAAACCGTCGCGGAACGGCCCGGCACCCTGCGTGGCGACGCCTGCCTGGTGATCCAGACCCGCCAGGCACAGCGCCTCGTCTACGGCCGCAAGCTAGTGGGACAACAGCCCGGCATCATCGGTCTGGTCCGCTTCGGTATGTTGATGAAGCGCATCTGGGTCTCGGCGATGCTCGACGATCCCTATGCGGACTGGTACCTGTTGCAGATCGATGAAACGCTCGAGACGGGCCGTGTGGAGATCCGGCAATCGCGGAACCAGATCGACGAGCTGCTCGGTTCCGCACGCGGCGTGGAGATCACCGTGGCCCACTCCCTCAAACCGGCCCGGGTGCCACTTCAGTTCGCCAATCCCTACGGCTACATGGGCGCCTATCTGGTAGGCGACTACGACGAGCTGGTCTGCGCGGTGCTTACCGCGCGGCACGTCGGCTTGCTGAGCCGGGACCATGCTGAACAGATGCTGCAGCGGGGCGGGCGGCTGATCCGCCGCACCTTCCTACTCCCGACACAGTGGAAACACTGTGCCGTCGATCGCACTGACCTGGAACAGAACAACCAACGCGCCCAGGCGGCACGCGCCGCCATGGGGGAACTGCCGCAGGATGTCCTGGAAGGCACGCACCGTGCCCGCCATGCCCCGGAGATTCGTCAGCCAAGAATCGACGGTACCGCCGTTACAGGTTTCATCTCCAACCGCCCCATACCCGCGGACACGGAATCGGCCGGCGACGAATAGATAACCAGGGCGATGGTTCAGGTGATACAGACGGACCCAAAGGGCCCTTTATTGCCCTTTAAGGGTAAGGGAGGCGCCCGCGTTCGGCTGCGGGAACTGGAGCAGCGCCAGGTGATGATCGAGCAGGCGATGCGAACGGTTGCGCAGGAGTTCAAGGAGATCTTCCGCCCTCCGCGGACCGCACACCTGGCCGTTCATCACCAGGGCGGGTATTTCAATCTGCGCTGGCGCGCGACCACGAACGGTGCATGCGGCCAGACATATTTCGAGCTCGCTGCCTCTGACCGGGGCCAGCACCTATTGACCGGGCTGCCACCGGCCGTGCGATCCCTGTTCCTGCGCTTTGAACGGCAACGCCTTGAATTGAACCTTGCCTCCAGTATTTGCCAGCACGAACTGCGGCGACTGCGCGATTACCTTTCTAAACTGGACGCACTTCGTAACTGTGAACCAGGAAACACGTGTTGAATGGAAATACGGTTTTTGCTGTGCGCGCCAAGGCGCTCGTGGTGCCATGGTAGTGACCATCCAATTCCATGAGGAACTGAAATGAGTAGCTTGTTCAGCGGTACCGGCAATCTGGGCAATGTCCCCGATTTGAAGTATTTCGATGTGAACGGCGAGAGGCGGCCCGTGGCTGACATGCGGATCTTTTTCGATCGCCGTGTCAAACAGGAGGACGGCAACTATGCCGACGGTGGCGGTTTCTGGGTGACTGCCAGCATCTGGGGTTGGCGCGCCGAGGCGGCGGCAAAACTGCTGTCCAAGGGTGCCCGTATCTTCGCCCGTGGCCGCCTGCGTGAAGAGACCTGGGAAGACGACCAGAATGAGCCGCATACCCAACTGCGTCTCGACGCGGACTACCTCACGGTGGACCTGCTGTGCGTCGATACCCTGTCCGTGCGCACCAAGGCGGATCCGCTGGACGATGATGCGGTTTGACACCTGCAACTGAGCACCTCGGAGATCGATGAAGATCGCGTCTGACAACAGACCACACGCCGTGAACGACACCTCCGGAATGGACCAGCCGGAGCGGTGCGCCACGTGGCACAGTACAACGCAGACCCATGAAGGCGGCCTGCGGCAGCTCGATGTGGACCTGCTTCGCCCGGGGCGTTACCAACCCCGGCGCACATTCACGCCCGAAGCGCTGGCGGATCTGGCCGAATCCATCCGTGCCGAGGGTGTGGTGCAGCCGATCATCGTCCGGCCCCTCCCGGGTACCGCACCACAGCAGTACGAGATCATTGCCGGCGAACGCCGCTGGCGTGCCGCCCAACTGGCCGGCCTCCAGCAGATCCCTTCTCTGGTGCGCCACGCCGACGACCGCTCCACCCTGCTTCAGACCCTGGTGGAGAACATCCAGCGCGAGGACCTCAATCCCGTGGAAACGGCGCGCGGCGTGGAGCGGCTGATCGAGGAGTTTCAACTGACCCATCTCGAGGCCGCCCGGCGGCTCGGCCGATCCCGGGACGCCATCACGCATCTGCTGCGGATCCTGAAACTGGAACCCCCGGTCCTGGCCCAGGTCGAGGACGGTCGGCTCAGCCTCGGACACGCCAAACTGTTGGTGGGTCTGCCGCAGGCCATGCAACTCAGCCTGGCCCAGACCACCGCCAGCAAGGGCCTGTCGGTTCGGGCGCTGGAGCGGCGCATTCGTTCTCTGAACAGCAAGCCCAAACCGTCGGCCGAGGGCCACGCGCGGCGCGACGCCGACATCGTACGCCTGGAGCAACAGGTCGGTGAAATCGTCGGGACGGAGACCCGCATCGACTATGCAGCGGACCGTGGCCGGGGCCGGATCTCGTTCACCTTCCACTCCCTTGAGGCCCTGGAGGGGATTCTCGAACGACTCGGCTGGAATGGATAGTCGAGCTTCAGTTCATAACATACTATTTTCCACGTCGCCGGCGTCAAGATCATCGCCGGATTCGTCGAAAACCCCACCATCCTAGAACCGCTACCACATCTCAGCATCGACTATGTCCAGCGCTACGGCGTGCACCGACCGGTGCCGCTGGAGCAGTGCCCGGGCTGAAAGTAAGAGGATAGCCTGGCCACGACGCCCGTATTCTGCGTGGCTACCTCGAACCGACAGGAGACAAGACCATGCGCATTCTGCATACCATGCTCTGCACCGGCCGGCGCGCCCGGACCACATCATCCAACCACTCGACCGACATTTCCAGGGCCTTCTGATACAGGAACAGCAGGGTGCTGAGTGCTTGATTTTACGTGGAGGCTGCGACATTCTTCTGAACAGCCAGATAAGTCAGAAATGCCGTAATCTCGCGCTCGCCCATCTCCCGCGGGTGGCGCTTGGCATGAAAAAGAATGAAACGGCGGATCCAGTGCACATACGTATCCTCGGTGCGCCGGCTGTAGTGGCGGACGCGGATCGCATCACGGACCTGATCGAGAAGTCGGGGAGCGGTCATATGAGCCTCCATGCTCCATTTGATTTTCCATTCAGGCGCCCTATCAGGGGCCTAAGTCCTTGGTTTCAGGTAGGGTAAAATGATTATGGAGCCCAAATACTCCGTATGCAACGGAGCTTTTAGGCTCCCCAATTGTAGTTATGTGCTCAATAATGGAGGTGAAGAGTTATGAGTACTGCTAAAGAAGAGGTAAAGGCGCTTCTGGACAAGCTTCCTGATGATTGCTCACTGGAAGATGTCCAATATCATCTGTATGTCGTGGAGAAAATCCACAGAGGGATTGATCGCGCCGAGAAGGAAGGGGCGCTCAGCCAGGAAGAGGTCGAAAGGAAATTTAGTAAATGGACCTCGAAGTAAAGTGGTCGCCAGAGGCAACCGAAGACCTTGAAGCCATTGCCGACTATATTGCTCGGGATTCTGAGTACTACGCACAGGCGGTTGTCACAGAACTCTTGTCGGTTTCCAGGAGCATCAACGAATTCCCTATGATGGGACGAATGGTGCCGGAAATCGGAGACGAGAATATTCGAGAACGGTTTGTTTACAGCTATCGCTTGGTATATAGGGTTGAATCCACAAGAATTCTGATAGTGGCGGTGATACATGGAAAACGACTGCTTGAGAATATTGCTGAACGATTTGAAGATGGCACATAACAAGCCCATCCAGCCTACGCCATAAAGCGGCGCGAGGCTGATGGGCGGCGTTAGATTCACTTCGATGCTTCAGCAGACTGACATCCAGCAGGCGGTTAAGGCTTATCGTGAGACTGTCGCGCGAGCTAAAGCGGTTGCTGATGGCGCAATACTCCCAGAGCCTGTATTCATTCGGTTTTGTACGCGCGCCATCGCTCAGGATTATGTGAAGGAGAAGAGCCAGAAAATCCCAACCGGGAAGCGCCGTGAAGACGAGGGGTCGGAGTTTATCTACGTGTTCTCAATAGCAGAGCAGAGCGATGCCGGAAGCCAGGAGTTGGCGGCGGCGTTTGAAACAGGGCGCCAACTGCAGGCTCAGGACGACTATCCGGGCAAAAAGAATCTTTGCCAGTTGAATGGTGCCACAGCGGAACGTCGGGCGATCTATGTCGGTAGGTCCCACAGCCCACGAGAACGATTCAAGCAGCACCTTCTCGAAAGTGCCGGCGGCACATACGGAATCCACTTCCAATCCTGGAGTTGTGAACTTCACTTGCACGTGGAATTTTTCTGCTATCAATTTCGCGGCCTAGGCGATCTTGCAGCCCAAGTGCTTGAAGACGGGTTGTGGGATCACCTCAAGCCCATTTTGGGGAAGCGCGGTGCAAGGTGAATCTAACAAGCTTCGAGTCCGACGAAACCGCTGCGCGGTTTCGCCGTGGCTGAGCTTCGGCGTTGGGCGTCACTATGAGCTATATCGGGGGCATGGGGCAATGGGAGGATACAGGAGAAAACGATGGCTAAAACAGTGAAATGCAAGGCTTGCGGCAACGTTGTGAGTGTAAAGGCGAAGTCTTGCCCACAATGCGGTGAGCCGGCTCCGAAGCGGACATCGATCGTAACGAAGCTGCTGCTGATCATCATCATTCTAGGAACTCTGCCTGGGTTGCTCGTGGCGATCTTCGGGGGAGACGATACGCCGGCGGTACCGCAGAAATCTGAAGTGCAGCTTGTTGCTGAGGCAAAAGCCCGTCGCGAACAGATGCAGGCTCAACTCAAGTCCGAGCTAGAAAATAAGCGCGGAGTGATTGTGTCAGATATCAAGATCATGATTGCGGATCGGAAGTTTGAAGAAGCATTTGGGGCGGCTAATCGATTTGCTCTGATCAAAGACTCCGAGATGATGGCGCTCGCCACTGAGGCCAGGGCAAAGTGGAACGCTGTAAAGGAAGAGAATCTCCTGGCCATCCTGAAAGCGGTCCCAGCTTCAAACTATGAAGCAAATATCAAGCACTACCGCGAGCTAACCAAGCTGGCGCCGGATAACCCAAGGTACAAAGAGAAGCTGGCCCACTACGGGTCGAAGCTTGCTGCCAAGAAACAGGCCGCGGAGAAGGAAAAGCAGACTCGTCTTGCCAAGTTTGGTGAGGCTCCCGTGGCTAGCTCCTGGGACGGCACGTATCGTCCCGTCAACAACTACTTGGACAAGGCGCTGAAAGATCCAGATTCGCTGAAGGTTGAAGGCTGTACGAAGGTGTATCACACCAAGAACGGGTGGCTGGTCGGCTGCGACTACAGAGCTAGAAATAGCTTCGGTGGCATGGCCAGGGAATCAAAGTGGTTCACGATTCGCCACAATGTTGTGGTGAATGTCGAAGAAGCCAACGCTTATAAGCCCTGAGACATCGTGCAGGTGACGCCCAACAAGGCGCTGCGGCCGCCGCCTCAAGCGCGGCTGAGCTTGGTCGTTATGTGGTGAGAGGATGATGCGCATTACCTTATTACGCCATGGAAAACCAGCGTTTGAGCTGAAAGGAAATGTTCGAGGAAAGGACTTGGGCATGATTGCAAAGTCATATGACTTGTCTGGGATCGTGGGCACTCCACCCAGAGATACCGTGACGGCCGTCCAGGGAAATCATGTTGTCGTATGCAGTCACCTTGTGCGTTCCATCGAATCAGTGAAGGCACTCGGATGTTCCGAAGTGTATGTAAAAGATCCACTGTTCTGTGAAACTGCAATGCCGCATTTTGGTAGCGGTTCTGTTCCTCTGCCCGTCAGTGTCTGGATTGTCATTCTAAGGCTTCTGTGGCTATTTGGCTTCTCAAGAAACGGAGAGTCTCTGATCGACGCAAGAAGGCGCGCAAGGAAAGCGGCGGAACGACTGGTTGAACTTGCAGAGAAGCATCAGAATGTCTTGCTTGTTGGTCATGGTTTCATCAACCACTTCATTGCCAAGGAGCTACAGAAAGTCGGGTGGCTTGGACCGTCAAAGCCTGGCAAAGGATATTGGGGATACGGAATTTATGAGCGGAGCTGCAGAAGCTCCGCAACGGTCTGTACTACTATCCCAAGGCCTCCGTTTCGGCCAGGTTCCGCCGGACGAACGGAAACTTGCCCGCACCTTTCTCAAAGAGGACGGCTTCCTACTCACCTCCCCCAATGCCTGCAATACCCTGGGCCTGGGCACCACGCAGCTCTATAACACCCGTGTCGTCCACAACCACAAGCGCTATGGTCGCTTCTGATCGGACAGGACATCTTCATCCACTGCATCCTCGACGGACGCAGGGACATGCTGGCATTGCTGGAGCGACGGCTGTTGCGTTAGGAGCTTATCCAACGCTGGCAATCACTAGTGTCCGACACGTTTTTACAACAAAGTCAGCTGGTTATCGCTATCGTTCATATTATCCAACGGTGCCATTTCGGTAAGCAGCTGAAACAAAGGCGCTTTCTCGAAAGGCGTCACGCTCAGGATTTGTAGCATCGCATGCAACGACAGATCGAGATTGAGTCGCTTCTTGATGATGGCCACCAACACATAGGTGGCCACGGCGATCCATACCTGACTTTTGACGGCATTCTCGGATGTGCCGAAGAAGCGCTTGATGCGCAGGTGTTGTTTGATCCATTTGAAGAACAGTTCCACTTGCCAGCGGCTTTTGTACAGGGCACAGACACTCGCGGCCGAAATGCCCATATGGTTGGTCAAAAACACCAACGTCTTGTCGGTTTCCGGGTCTTTGAAGCGGACACGCCGCAGTCGGTCGGGATAGCCCTGTTTCGAATAAAATCCCGTGAGTTCGACGTGCTGGTCACAAATCAATCCGCTCGACCGATCGACCGGACAGGAGTAAATCCGCTTGAACCTGAAGTTCGATTTGGCGCGTGTGACGAAGAAGGCACCGGCCTGATGCAGGGCGTTCAAGCGATCGAAGTCGAGATAAGCCCGGTCCATTATGTAGAAGGCGCCTGCCTCGGGAGGCAGGATATCCAGCACGTTGACATCGTGCAGCTTGCCATCCGAGATGAGGATAAACGTGGGAATAGCACCGCGCAGGTCGAGCAAGGTGTGCAGTTTGATGGCTGCCTTGGTTTCGCGAAACGCCGCCCAGGGAAACACCGACAAGCACAGATCGATGGTCGTGGAGTCCAGTGCATATACCGTATTGTCCAGATCGATGGCCAATGGGTCCTGCGCATACAGGCGGCGTGCAATGCGAATCATCGCCTGGGAGAACTCGCAGTAAATGCGCCAGTCGCGTGTCTCGTTGGCATCGGCCAGGTTGCTGCGGCTGACGTTGCCTCGGATACCAAGATGATAGAGCTTGGCGGGTTGCGCGCTGAGACAGGCTTCGATGTCGCGCAGGCTTTCCCGGTAGGTCAGCTGGGCGAAGGCCATGCAGAGAAATTGGTCCATGCACCGGAAGGTGCGCACGTTGAAGTCGCCGCGATACTTGGTCACCAGGCGACGAAATGTATGCCATGGTGCGAACTCCATGACCTGAGCGAACACGAGCTTGCCGACATGCATGAGTACCTCCCGGATAAGTCCGGGAAGCCTGCCGGAATCGGCACATGGCGTTCAAATCGGTTACACCCAAAAACATCG
>JBAYOJ010000006.1:0-34747 GCA_041678385.1 Burkholderiaceae bacterium
GGCCTGCGGCCGTCCCCAGAAAAACCGCCTGCGAAGACGGCTGCCGCACGAGTTCCCGCAGCAGCAACTGGTCGACACCCAATGCCGCGACGGTTG
Organism: Burkholderiaceae bacterium; assembly: GCA_041678385.1. Taxonomy (GTDB): domain Bacteria; phylum Pseudomonadota; class Gammaproteobacteria; order Burkholderiales; family Burkholderiaceae_B; genus Yanghanlia. Next base: position 97 of record JBAYOJ010000006.1, read on the forward strand.
CAAAAAGCCCCACAAAACTCAGCGCATAATTTAGAAGACCGAAATCCTCAGGACCGAGGTAGCGGGCGACGTATAGCCACCCCACCAGGCCGACTGCCATCCGGAACAGCCGCTCCAAGGCCAACCAGGACGTGTTGGAAACATATTCGCGCAGACGACTCATGGATGGCGTAATCCCTGCCGGTGGCGAGTCACGTCATGTACCTGGCATACGCCGGTTCCCACCGATACCGGGCTTCATCCATTCGTTCATAACCCCGCAATATCCATGAGAAGTGCCCAGCGAGCCTCCCGGGTGACACGCCCGCCCATGCCAGACCGCAGCAGTGCCGCGTCCCGTCAACGAAGACACCGTCCACCCCCCACGCCGGCCGATCATGGCGCGGGCAGCCCTGGACGCAGCGTGTACTTGCGGAAATAGCGCGCCATGCTCACGGCATGCCATCCCATGTGCCGTAGATTGCGGTGGCTGGCACGGCGCGCGTCGTGCACCACCTGCACTGCCGGGCACAGCGTCACCCGCTGCCCCGATCGCCACAGCCGCGCACACAGATCCACGTCCTCGTAATAGAGGAAGAAGCCCTCGTCGAAGCCGCCGATGGCCGCGTAGTCCGTGCTACGGATCAGCATGAACATGCCCGCCACCCAGGGCGCCGTCCGGGGCGGATCACCGAGCGCGTACTGCAGATGGCCGTCGTAACGCCCGAACGCCTTCAGCATCAGATCAGTCGGGGACGGAAACTGCCGCGCACTGCACTCCATCGTGCCAGTCGGATTCACCGCCGCGGGGGCGCACAGCGCGATCCGCTCGTCCTCCAGGCAGGCAAGCAGCGTGGGAAAGGGATTGCCTTCCAGCCGCACATCGGGATTGAGTACCAGAAAGAACGGCGTCCGCGCGGCGCGAAAGGCCGCATTGTGGTTCGTACCGAAGCCCTTCGGCCGTGGATTGTCGATCACCGTCAGACGCTCCGGCTGCGCGAAGGCGATGTCCGGCTCGGGGATGTTGCGGGTAAGGACGACAGCGGAGACCTCGGGGCAGGCGGCAAGATCCTCGAGCAGTCCCGGCAGCAGCGCGCCGTGCCCATGGCTGATAATGGAGACGGTGACGAGCCCCATGAACCTCAGGACCGCTCAAAGATGCCGTACAGGCAGTATTGCGGCGGCCAGGAGGCCAGCCACCGGCTTTTCATGAGTGTGTGGAAGACATCGCCGCAGGAGAACCCGGACGCGCCCACCACGCCATCGAAACTACCGTTGGGGAATAGCAGACAGTCGGCCTCCATCAGCCGGCGATACAGGAGGCCAAGGCGGCTGCGGAGGTATTCAAAATAGTTGGCATGGTCGGTCACGCAGAGAACTCGCCAAACGATATGTGGCGATACCGACAAGAAGCACGCTGAACCCCGGTGTCAAACACCCTACACACCGGCACGGTCATTTCGAAAACAAAACTCTCCAAAACGCTACCTGTGTTCATACCAGACCCAGAACTTTTAACAAATGGTCCCTGCTCAGTCGCCTCGACGGGATCAGACGCTTGTCCAGCACCCGCCAGATATCACGGACAGACGCACGGCGCTGCGCCTGTACTCCACGCCGCTTCCGCCAGGCTGATGGGATGCCCTTGAGCGCATCCCGCTTGGCCCGCAGCATCACCGCGCCCTGCCCGTGGAGCGTAAAGTGTATCAAAGTAACCACATTCAGAAGCAGGTGCACGGGCAGAAGGATCCAGAACAGCGTCCCCGGCATATTCTTCACGAACGCCCAGACCAGATTTCGGTGCCCATAATAGACGGCGAAATCGCTGTGCTGTCCGCCGCTGCAGGCCGAACCGACATGATACACGACGGCATCCGCGACATACATGGACTTGTAACCGGCAAGACGCAGCCGAAAACCCAGGTCCACGTCTTCGACGTAACAAAAATAGTCCTCGTCGAACCCCCCCACTTCCAGAAGCGCATCCCGTCGATACAAGGCGGCCCCGGCGCAGGGCGAGAATATCTCCCCATCGACGTCGTCCGCCTCGGAATGAGGCCGCCCATGTCCGTCGCGCCAGATCAGGCCGGAGAAATGGTAGACATCGCCGATGCCATCCAGCGTATTCTCGGTGCCATGTACCATCTGCCGGGAGCCGAAGGCGGCGACGTCGGGGTGGGTACGTGCCGCATGTAGCAGATTCTCCAACCAGTCCCTGTCAGGAAATGCGTCGGGATTGAGCAACGCGACGAAGTCCGTGTCACACTCCTTCAGCGCGAGGTTGTTGGCCCGCGCGAACCCGAGGTTAGCGCCGACGAATTGTACATCCACCTCGGCTGTATCCCGGATCCGATCCGCAGAGCCATCCGTACTGCCGTTGTCCATTATCAGGATCCGCCGGGGAGACCTGGACTGCCGAAGCAGATGTCTCAGGCACTGATCCAGAAGATCACCACCGTTCCAGTTGACAATGACAACAGTAACCGACGCTTCTGTCATCATCCGCACTCCCTTGCAATGAACCGCACCGCATCCACCAGACGGGGCACAACCGCGTGATCCGGCGCCCGCATTCCAGCGGCATCAGCTGCCGGATCAAATAGAATATTGCAGCCGACACCTGCCGCCCTACCGGCCTGAATGTCCGTATGACTATCGCCTATCAGCAAGGATGCCCCGAGGTCCAGCCCGTACTCTTCGGCGGCCTGGAGTATCATCCCCGGGGCGCGTAGCCATGATCTGCATTGATCACGCCGCCCCGGACGACAAATACTGCCGGTCGCTTCGATATCACAAATACCATTGAAGGTTGGAGCCTCCTCAAAACCCCGGGCCGGTTCAGAGCAATCGAATGTAACCCTCCGAATTCTAGACGTATCTGAGATGTGGCCATATCATTCTCGCTAAGAACACTACGTGCATCATGCGCAGGCTACGATAATACTCTGACCGCACGCGATGTCTCTTAACAGTGGCGTGCGCTCGACAAGCGGCTCAACTATCCGTAGAGCTTTGGCGATTGGGTCTGGGCAGAAGAATGGTACCAAATTTAGAGGACGACAACTGCGAACAGTTAAGCCCGCCGTGGCTAACCAGCTGCAGATTAAGCCAGGACAGAAGGAGCGTTCTTCATGTTCGATGTGGTAACGTGAAAAGCGCTCTAGCAACTTAAGGACAGGGTTATTACCGTTTGGCTCAAGCACGACTACCGTACCCCTAAACAGGGATAGTCCGGCCAAGGCGCAGGCCGGATCGGGAAGATGATGGAGCACGCCTCGGATCACGATACAGTCGAAGCGGCCAGGGATCAGGTATTCACTGAGTGCGTAAATATTACCCACTTCAAAACTCACGATGTTGGACACGCCGAGAGATTGAGCACGGGCCCGCGCAGCCTCGATAGCTTCGGCAGCAGGATCGACGCCGACAATCTTGCGTACCCCTAAGGCCGGAAACTCAATTGTATAGGCGCCATCACCGCAGCCTAGATCAAGTACGGAGCTTCCGCGAAAGTCGAAAGACTCGGCAATACTGCGAGTGATTCTCGCATTGGCGAGGCGGGCTGAGAGGCGGTTTCCAGTATAGGCATAACGCCCGCTTTCACGCACGTCATTCTCAAATTGTCGTACGTTCTGCTTTACGGAACCAGGATGAATTTTTGTCATATTCTTAGGATCCAAGAAAACATGTAGTTAGCCTCGCTTGATGCCAACGGCAAACATGTTGCCGACATTCAGGGCAAAGTTCTGTTCGCCAAGTCCGAAGCGTTCAAGTAGACCGACAATGCAACGTTTGCCTGAAGCTGGCAGCGGAGCGAGACGGAGCCAGTAACGCAGGGGATACGCATTTCGGATTGTAGAAACCTTAATTCGCTCGAAACCAGTTCGCTGAAGTAGTTCGCGGAGAGCATTAGAGCTGAAGAGTTGGAGGTGCTCAACATCTATGATTGGTGAATGTAAGCCAAGCAGCCGATTGAGTGGAGCCCGCCAGTTGTGCACCGCAACCGCAATGGCTCCACCAGGCTCTAGAAGGCTGTGAGCGATACCAACGAAATCACCTGGATCACGCAGGTGTTCAAGCGTCATGAAGGAGCAGATAAGGGACGGGTTCTCTCCGTTTAGCATGGATGCCGAAAACATTCCCTCCCTTAACAGGGGTCGCACGGCCGGCCGAGCAGCATCGATAGCTGCCCGTGACGGCTCGATGCCAATCACCGGTTTGAACCCCTGGCCTTGCAGGAAAGGAAGGAGCGGCCCACTGCCGGCGCCCACATCAACCGCCGCGTTACGGCCTATTAGTCCCTTCAAATGCACTTTGAGAGCATCAGCGTATGTTTTGGCAGCAGCCAACGCTTCGAGGCCTGAATCAAATCCAGCACCAGTATACGCTGTGTTCAAAAACTCTTCGGCAGGAGGTGACGGTGCGTACACCAGATCGCAGTTGGTGCAGCGCACAAGGCGAAGACACATGAACTCTGGAGGCTTTCGCGATGCGTAAGTCAAAATCCCAACCCGCCCTGGATCAATCCGCTCATCAGCAAAAGGCAAGTAATTGCGACTGTTGCAGACAGGACATGCGCGCTCGACTGTCATGTTTGCCTCCGCAACTCGGCAGGTTGGATTTCGCCACGAATGATTAGGCTGCGGCGAATGAAAGCTGGCCGCGCCTTTGTTTCCTCGAAAATTTTACCAATGTATTCCCCTAGCAGCCCTATCCCGAGCAAAGTCAATGAACCAAATGCCATAATTAATAACGAGAGGAATGTAATACCTTTCGGCACATTATCGGCATCAAAAAGCCGCATGAGTATCATAAAAATTGCTAGCAAAATGGTGGCGAATGTTGCGACTCCACCCGCAGCTGTAAGTAAGTGAAGTGGCATGCGAGAGAATGAAAATATGCCTTTCTTAGCCCAGCCAATATTTTTGATCCAATTGTTCGTGCTGACACCGAACATGCGTTCGGGCCTGACATAATCAACTCCCTCTTGGTGGAAACCTACGTAGGCGCGCAGTCCACGTAGGAACGAGTCTCGCTCCTCGCACTGAAGTAACCAATATACGACGCTGCGATCTATCAGAGAAAAGTCCCCTGCATTCTTTGGTACTGGGACTTCACTCATGGCCGCAAAAACGCGATAAAAAGCCCTGTAACAGGCTTCGAGCAGTACGGGCATCTCACGCTTAACACGCCGACCATAGACGACGTCTGCCCCTGCACGCCAACGTTCTACGAACGCTTCAATGAGTTCCGGCGGGTCTTGCAGATCTCCATCCATGAGCACCACTGCCTCCTTACTGGCAAGATCCATCCCGCTACGAAAAGCAGCTTGAGAACCGAAGTTGCGTGAGTGGGTAATGCCAATTACATGAGGATCGCGCGCACTAATCTCCCTTATTACCTCTGCAGAATCATCCGGCGAGCTGTCATTGACAAAGATGAGTTCATAATCTAGGCCCAACTTTTGGAATGTCGCCGCCAGCCGTTCATGCATGATAGGAATAGCCCGACCATCATGATAACAAGCAACCACGACAGAAATAGAGTTTTTTTCCTTTCGAGGCTGAGTGCGCTTGGTCAGTCGTTTAAAATCTGTATTAACGAGATAAGACCGCCACCAATTCTGGGTTTTCTGAAGACCATCGGTAAAGTTGGTTTTTGAAGACCAACCCAGTAGGCGCTTCGCCTTGTTAGTGTCGGCATACCAATTATTGGTATCCCATGCTCGGCCTGCAGCAGGATTGAAGCGTGGTTCGGCAGTAAGTCCGAAATATTTGATAGCCAAATTGGCAAGCTCCCTAAGGGTAGTTGGCGAGCCACTGCCGATGTTGATAGACTCACCCGCGAGTTCAGGGCTCATCCTCAATGCAGCGTCGGCAAAGGCTTCCACTACGTCGTCGACGTACACGAAGTCTCGGCTCACCTCGGGGCGAGCCAGAACTGGCCATTCGCCCCTGAGGCTAGCTTCGCACAGCGCTGGAATTAGACGTGAGCTATCTTCGAACGGACCATATACTGCGTAAAGACGCAGGTTCGTAACAGGAACACCGCGCACCTTGCCATAATATGTAATAGCGGCACTAGCTGCCACTTTGCTAACGGCATAGTGGCTGTTAGGCACGAGTGCTGCATCTTCAGGAGGGGCTGCCGAGTTAAGGCCATATTCTGACGAACTACCTGCATGAACGAATGCAGCCAATCCCAGCCTTTCGATCTCCTCCATCAAGCGAATAAAACTAAGGTAGTTTGTTGCATGGACCCGCGTATAGTCCTGCTCGAAGGAGTATGCCCCAAAGGATGAACAGTCAAATATCGTCCGTGGCCCAACACGATATAGCACTGATCGAACGCTGACCGGGTCCTCTAAATTCAGGAAGCCTATGTTAGCCGACGGTACGCCGTCGAGCCGCCACGTATCCCCAGAAAATACCGTGCCAGTGACATCACTACGTACTGCAAGCAGATGACGCAGCAAGTTAGCTCCAATAAAACCACTCGCACCAATAACCAGAACCGGTCCGGTAACATTTCTAAGTTTTTCTTCCAGATTCATTTTCTCAGCCCATAATCATGCTGCGAATTGACGGTGCATCGAGACCGCATTGGGCACGGTGAAAAGCCTGAGAACCGAAGCGCCCCGTCGGGTAGCCAAGAGCAGGCCGGTGAATGAAGCGTCCTGCTGTCAAACCGCGAGTAGCCAGACTAAAAGCCAAGCTCATCCCAAGCCCCCCTTGGGCCACGTGTTCTTCTAGAACGTAAAGGGGACGGCCTACAATTTGTTCTAGAAATGTGGATGGTATTTTGGAGTCAGTGAACTCACACACCGCCCATACTGATGGCCTTGAATCCATATCAAGGTCGACCAAGGCTTGCCAAGCAACACCTGCGATCGGCCCTAAGGCGGCAATAGCACCGCACCTGCCGGGCATAATCTCTCGCCACGGAGCATAGTCCGGCACGCTTTGATCAGCAGGCCTAACATCGTACCCAAGGCGAAGATAAGTAGGTGCATCAAGGCGATGAAGGAGAGCGGGAAGATCGTCGTCAAAAGCAGGCACAAGCACTCGTACACCTAGAGCATTCATTGCTGCGCAGTCTTCCAGTGCGTGATGGGTCGGCCCCATGTGACCGTATGCGTACCCCCCCCCATTGCCTACTAAGCACACCGGCAGGTTGTTTAGACATAAGTCATTGCGAATTTGCTCAAAGGGGCGCGCGTAGCAGAAAGGGGCAATACTGTAGACAATTACGCGCAGGGACTCTCGTGCCAGGCCAGCAGCAACGCTGATCATATTCTGCTCGGCAACGCCAGCGTTGACGAAGCGGCTACCAAACGCGGACTGGATTTCCTCTAGAGCCATAAAACCCAAATCTCCGGTGAGAAAAAACCAGTTGTCATGATTGCATTGCGTCAAAACTGCATTCGCGAAGGCCTTTCTCATTGAACCCCTTCCTGTTCTAACGCGTTGCAAGCCGTTACATATTCCGCCTCCGACATGGGCAAGTAATGAGATTCCAGCCGATCTTCGAAATGCAATCCACGTCCTTTCACTGTATCAAGAATCAACACTCTGAGAGCGCTGTGAGTTGGTTCCATTATGACTTCTATGATGGCCTTCGGATCATGACCGTCGATTTTTTTAACATCTGCACCGAACGCGGTTATGCGCGGGGCGAGATCGTCACATGAAATCACATCAGCAGTGCGACCGAACCCCTGTAATCCATTTTGATCGATGAGTAAGACAAGATTTTCTAGGCGCTGATGAATGGCGAAGTTAAGGGCTTCCCAACAGCTACCTTCTTGCCATTCACCGTCTGAACATAGACAGAAAATATGATGATCAAGACCCTTGTGGCGTGCTGCCAGAGCCAAACCGGCAGCCAAGGAGGGGCCGTGCCCAAGAGACCCTGTGGAAAACATCAATCCCGGAATACCTAGGCCACTCGGGTGGCCAGGAAGCAAAGTGTTGTCGCGAGTGAAAGTCTCTAGATCGGCATCTGAGAGGTAACCAAGGCTCCACAGTGTTGTGTATAGGGCTCCGGCCGCGTGCCCTTTTGAAAGAATAAAGTGGTCACTCGGTTCCATGACGAGGTGATGCAGAGTCATTAATGCCTCGATACACGAAAAATTCCCTCCTATGTGCCCACAATTAGCGTCACGGTGAAGCTGAAGAAGTCGCAATTTCGCCTTTCGAAGAAGCCCAACGAAGTGATCGTTTATTTCTTTCATTTTCCTTCGGCCTTTTTCCTATATATCTGATATGCAGAACTATGCGAATGTGGAACAGGCTCAAAATTATTCAGAATATACTGGTAAATTAAGGGGTGCGTATTTTTAAACCGAAGCTCTTCGCGCCCATCAAGGGGCATGTCGAGGACAAGGGCGAAACCTGGTTCCGACGCCTTAATTCTCTCGATTTCTTTCTTCTCAAATAATTCAGGCCGAGGAACAAGCGCATATATTTCCCACATGGGTGATCTACGTTCCAGCAAAGCATAAGCGCCGGGCCAGAAAGGCGCGACAATAAACGATCTCCCATTTGCTGCATACTCGTCCGCCATTTGACGCAGAAAAACTATATCACTCGCTGTACCTGGATCGACTTGGAGATGCTTGCCTGATATATCCACATTAATGCACTGTTTACTTGCGAAGCATTGCCAGCCAGGATGAAAGGCATGCATTATCCATATGCTGACGGCACATAGAGCAGCCGCGATTGGCCATTTGATTTGCGGCCGCGCGGATATCAATAGAACCAAACAGCCAATTAGTAAAGGGAAAAGTCCCTGTGCGAGGTGACTGACATCCGCGCGTGAAAAAGCGAAATGTGCGTAAGGAAAAGCAAGAAAAGCTGCGGCGATCAGAACGGGGGGTACTGACTTGTCATTAAATTTACAGTACACAACCCACGCCACTGAACTCGCTGCAAAAACAAGTGCTCCGATAAAGAAAACCCCGATCAGCGCTCTCCGCACGGCATCACTAAAAGAAGAAGTAGCAAAGGCGATGGTCCATGGCCAGGGCACGGGCAATGGCAAATTAGTCGCTTTCTGCTCGAATAAAAACCGAATGCTCTCCCAAAATGCTTTAGCAAATCCAGGCATGAGGATCGCCATCAAAATAATGGGGAGGAATCCGATTACAACTCCGCCCCCCCAGAATGCAAGGGCTTTAATCAGGCCGGGTCCAGAGCAGCGTTTGATCGCAAGCCAAGAGATCACCCCTAAGCTACCGACAGCGCCGTATACACCATGATTACGACCAAAAACTGCAATCAACCCAACACAGGCACCTGTAATAATGTAACGTTTTGGAATTGGATTACTTATTAGATAAGTCAGCACACCAATCAGAAAGATCGAAAGCGAGATGTCGAAAAGTTTGTGACGTGGAAACATCCAGACCGCAAGGGTAGCTGCCGCAATCAGCCAATAAAAGATGTCGGTCTTGCCTTTGACTTTTGCAGATTGCGCCACCAGTAGCAAGCCTACAAATAAGCCAGCAACTTGAAAAACAGCAACGGCGGCGCGCAAGCTCATGACACCATCGTCACCAGCCACCTTCAACAAAGCCGCAGACCAGTAATACCTCCCTGGATCGTAGGCTAAAAAATCCCGAATTGGGACTTCATTCTGAAGCACTCGCTGGACGCCATACCAGAGATAACCTTCATCCCATAGGTTGAATCCTTTGTTGCCTTGCCAAAGAAATGAAAGCAAAACAACGAAGCCTGATATTACCAAAGCTTTAAATACTATATATCTATGTGTTTCTGCCACTTGGTTCCGGCGCTACCTCGCCCGCAAAGTTACCACTAGTTGCACAGGATCTATTAGGCTCCGCTCAACACCCACAACTTCCCAGTCCGCTCCATCTAGAAATTCGGCATTCATGGATGTGTCGCCGTAATGTGGATTTTTAGGGTGGGGAATAAATGCAAACCCACTCTCCCTGTGAGCGTGTTCCAGCTCTCTGTATGGAACTGGCGTTCTCTTGTTAATGCGTTGCCAAAACTCGATGGGGCGAATCGTTACAACAAACAAACCGCCTGTAGTCAGTGCAGGTCGTACAGCGCGAAGAATTGCTCTAGTTGCTTCGGCCGAAGTGTGCGTCAAAACAGAAAACGCATACGCCAGATCTACTTCACACGATAATGGAGTCGGCACAGATTCTGTTTTCAGCAGGCTGGCGAGTATCCGACTTTCCTGGCAAAAATTCAGAGACTTCTCCCAAGCATCAACACCGATGATGTTTTCCGGATCAGTATAGTAATAAAGGAGTCGTATCAGACGCCCATAACCACAGCCAAAATCCAAAACACGCTTGCCGAAAAGAGACAGATCCGCATGCCGAATACAGATGGACTCGAGCAACCGCATAAATGCAACGGATGTTTTCAATAGCTCCACGCCTGATAGCCCAGTCCACTCTCTCTGAATTTCTTCCGAAGCCATATGTGGCAGCATTTTGGAGAGATTCGGATAGTCGGGGTTTGGGATCGACGCTAGGAATAACCCAAAATCATCCAGACCAATACGTCGAAGTATTGGTAATGCTTCCGCAACAGAGCTCGATTTTTCAGCTGAGTCGAGAACTGAAGCCGTGTATTGGAACATTTCATGCGCCATTATTTGATTCTTCCGTTCGGTATACCATCATCCGGTATCACATCAATTGTGATACCAACCAGCACTGACAACCGGCAACAATTTTGCCCAATATCGCTCTCTGATCGCCAAAGCCAGGAGTTATCAGCCCTATCATTTCCTTTGCACCGCCAGAGCTGCCTGCCAAAACTGTGTCCTGTCATCAATATATTGCTTTACCTCAAAATATGGCGCCCACTTCTTTTTAATATATGATAATGGGACCACTGCATCTCCATATACTGAACTATTCAGAATAGGTCCGCCGCCAGTGGGAAGGTATGCAATCTCGCCTGCATCAAACGCCCTATAATAGCCCTGCACTTCGCTCGCATACCGAGCAAGCGCCCTGTACCAACGATTTTCTGCATTCGCCGAAAGCCCAGCAACAAAATCAATAAAACGCCTCGGCTCTAGGGTGAGGCAGAAAATGCATCCTGGAGCGGCCACACGCGCGATCTCTTCCATCCAATGCAGATGACTTTTCTCTGGCAGATGCGTAAAAACGGAGTACGCCATAATTACATTGAAATGTGCATCAGGATACGGAAGCCTGCCATCTGTGGTAATCAGCGCGAGATTGCCCGGCACCTTTGTTCTTCGACAGACTTCTAATGCCTCAGGATCCACATCGCAGCCATGGAGGTTTTCGCTCGCAATATCCTTCCAAAAAAACCGAAGATAACGACCCCACCCACATCCAAAGTCGAGCAGTTTCTGCTCGGGCCTTAATGGCGCACCCGCATTCTCTGCATTCCTTTTTACAAATTGATAAAATCTAAATGCCTCGTTGAGAGCACCTTCGTTAGACGAGCCCACAAAACGGGCCTGTAAATCTGAAGGCGGAAAACCAGGAAACTCCACCCCGTCTATTACTTGGGTCGATACGCTCTTAAGTAAGAATGACAGCCACTGCTCATCGCTCGCCTTTTGCATTGTGTCAGGTAATTTCATATGTTCCTCTGTCGATTATAACGAGAGCATCACGCCTCAATTCGTGGCGCCGGATTCAACATGGATTTTTGAACAGCTTCTCCGTGCGTCCGTAGCCGCGCAAATAGATGCCCGCCTTTCTTATTCGATATCCAGTGTGTAATTTGCAGCTACAGTACGCGTAAAACGCTGCGGAATAACGTCCACCTTCCCATCATTCAATGTAAAGTGAATCTTCTCTACCCCCGCCAGTTCGCACAGGAAAAACCGGTGATGTCCATCGAAGATCTCGCAATTGATGCCCCGTCCCTCGGTTGTCGTAAAACTCAGCTTACCGGCCGGGTGCGGCACAATTTCCACAGGAGCTATCTGATCGACATAGCCATTAAGAATACGAAACGCATCTTCATATTTGTTTGAAATTTTCCGAATCATCCACTCTGGGTTCTCACAAAACTTCCTCAGATTCTGATCGATCTGCTTCTTTTTAATCCCTTCCAGCAGAAAGCCAAGGTACAGGTTATCAGGACGAACCAACCCCTCAATTTTCCCCTCATTCTCAGCGAACTGATGCAGGCCGGCGAGAAATACCTCGAAATATACATCAGTTCCATATACGTAATCTGCCCCATCATAGCAGGGCTTGCATGCATGCTTCGCGTAGCAGTGATCCGCTAGTTGTAGGATTTCCGCTTTACTTAGTTTGCCATGTCGTTGGATAAACTTATTATCGAAATAGGGCCTTACCTGCAAAAATTGGCGGTTAACCATTTTGTCGATCGTCGCCTTGTCCTTACCAAAAACAACGACCATCCGGCTTTTATGGGGATCAGCCGGCATGTCTGAATATCCTAGTGAAATTGCGTGCGGAAAGTGTTTTAGAATAGGCTGGTAATAAAATTCGATTCCATGATCCAGCGTGTGGCTCTCGAACACCATGACATCGGTGATCTCCGCAATCTGCTCGATGGTGTCTTGCATATACACCCATACGGACAGCGCCAGCACAACATCGTACTTCATCCCCTTGAACAGCTCGGGACGCGTGCAATCACCTTGGAATAGCGATACTCGCGTCATACCAGACAACGCATTTACCACTCGGCCGATTTCGACAAAATACGGATCATACTCATAACCATCAACGAGGGATGCACCCAGCTTTCTTACAATTCGCGCGTTTTCCCCAGTGTTGGCGCCAATATCGAGCACCGTTTTTCCCACGAGATCTATAAGATAAAGAAAACGCTCACGACTCTGGCGACCGCCTTGACGCAACGTGCTATCTAGCATCAACGTTTGGTAGTTGTTCCCAGTTGGAATAGCATCATGAATGGAGCGTGCAACATACGATACCCGCGTCGCCCTGATCACCAGATCCCGCAAATCTTCCTTGATGGATGGCACATCTTTGCTGTTTGCGGGCAAACGAGAGTTCACAAACTGCCTGTAACCAGCTCGGGCGGCCGAATCAACACGTAAGGAAAAGATGTAGTTGTTCGCTGCACTCCCTGCAAATGCACTTATGTCCAGGGCGCTATTGTCGTTACCGATGTCCCTCTGCCTGACCTCCGCAGCCCATTTGCCCGTTTCTGAAACGGCGACGCCTGTTACATATCGGTCAGATCCATCCAGAATAACAACCTGATCGAGCCCAAACGAGCGTATAGCCCCGACATCGACATGCCCAACCAAGGAGATAGCCTCTCCATTTGCTCTTGTACTATCCACAGCACCCACTTCGTAGCCCGTCCTAAAAAGTGTATTTGGATCTCGAAAAATCATCGTTATTGCGTCTCTCTAAGTGTTTATACATGACATCAAGATACAGATCGGCGACTCGATCCGCGCTAAAGAGCGCCGCTACCTCGCGGGCACACGTTTTCATTTGGGAGAGCTTTTCCTGGTCGTCGATCAACGCACCTATCGCATGCGTCATTTCCTCAATCACAGATCGCTCGTCTGCACCTTTTTGCACTACGCGACCAGGCGTCTGACCCTCTATCGCATTCATGATGCGCGATATCTCACCAACATCTGACGTGATGACCGGCAGACCGGCTTGGAGACATTCCAAAACAAAGAGTGGAAACGACTCACCGACATAACAGCTAGGGAAGATGCCAAAATCACATTCGCCGATAATCGGGAAAGGGTTATCGAGTCGACCAAGGAAATATACGCAGTCACTACCGGAGTTTGCCGCCACGATTTCCTTGAAATCTGGACCATCGCCGATCAGAATCAATCTGCAATCGCGTCGTACTAGCCGTCGCAGCGCGATCGTCACATCGATTGCCACCTGCCACCCCTTGTCAACAATGGCGCGTGAGGCAAGAACGAGCAAAATTGTGTCTTCTGGGATCTGCAGCCTCCGGCGAATGCTCAGCTCTGAATCGATATTTGCCTGGTGGGCCGTCACTGAGTTGAAACATTTAGTAAACCGCGCACCATCCAGGCCATATCCCTGGAGTACTTCCCTGTTTTTTTCCGCGAGATACAACCACTCATCAACATATTTTCTGAGATATGCCAAGAACTCACTCGTAAGAAGCTCCGGAACTGTCTCGTAGCCGCCATGAAGAGAAGCTACATATTTGATATCGAGGCGAGCCCTTGCGAGGTATAGCGCGTACTCGATCGCTACATTGTGTGAGTTGAATACATCAATTCTGAAATCCTGCAGAAAATCATCAAACTGGTTTTTGATGTCATCCCAATAAACAACCGGAATGTCACTACGCAAGCGTGATCTCAGCAGAGGAGGATTACCCGGAAGATCTCGCCTAAGCACCAAAAACGTAATGTGGTGGCCGCGCGCTCTCAAAACATTTGCGACGTCAATTGGCACCACCTCACCGCCGCCTACATAGAATCCGTAGCTAGCGATACAAATCCTGAGCTCCCGACGCGCAACTGCTTTGATTTTTAATGCTGTTGACACATAGTCTTGGGAACCAAACTCCGGAGCCTCCTTCAGCACTTCGCACAATGCATCCACATGGCGTTGTATCACCTGCGGACTAACCTCATACATCCGAGCCAAGTCCTGCAAGATCATTTTATGCTCGTTGACATGTCTTGCCGAAAAAAACGCCTTCCGCGAAGTACTTTGCGTACGAACGCGAAAATAGGATTTAGCGTTTTTGCGAAAGCCGATGGAGCCGCCTCGGGCGATTGCGGCATAGAAGTACCAGTCGCCGGCAAAAGTGTATGATGTCAGCCGTTCCTGCTCTTCGATATTAAGATGCGGTTTTCGGAACACTGACCCCGAGACATTCGGGATAATGTTTTTGATCGCGAAAGCGCCGGTGAAGGCGCGAGTCGCCGTGACTACATGAGACTGTTGCCAATCAAGATCATCCAATCCGTCGTAGTAGTGCTGGAGCCCGGGATCGAGAACACCGTCAGCCCCGATATAGCTAATGTCCCCGTATGCAAGCACTATGTCCTCACGATCGAACGCCGGAAGAATCTGCTCCAAGAAATTGGGGGCCGCATCATCGTCGCTTTCGGCAATCCAGATCAGGTCGCCAGTGGCCTTCTGAATTCCTTTTAGCCACTGCTTAAAAACATTCCCGGAGTTAGTCTCATTTTCAATGATCGTAAACCGTATGTTCGATCTCGACAAAATATCTCGAGCAATTTGGACGCTATCGTCGACCGAAGCGTCATCGAGGAAAATTATTTCATCTGGCCTGCGACTTTGATGAATAATAGAGTTCAGTCGCCGCTCAAGAAAAGCGCTGTGGTTGTAATTCGGTACGACGACCGACAATTTTCGACTACTTTTCGCGCAGCCCTTCAGGACCTTCTTCGTCGTCTCCAGATAGCCGAACCCATACTTACTGTCTGGCTCTAGATAGGTGCCTTCGGCCCATTCATTCCAGGCATTGATGAAAACAAATTTTTCACTATCCAACAGATTAGAATCTGCAAGGGTGGCCTTACAAGCTGACATAAGCCACTGAGCGTAGCCAGTCAATGAGAAATTACGCAAAATTGTTGCGTTCCGGCCCCGTCGCGCGGTGTTGTCCCATCCAAGAGTAACGCCTCTAAATAATTTATATTGAAGGTCAGCTCCGTCACAGAAATGGCCGCACATGTTCCGGTAATCAAAAATACGGCCCTTAAAGTCTCGCACTAGCCCCGGCGTTTCATGATTGAGGGAAAATTGATGTCGCTGGTTATGCGGCGGAAACTGCACAGCCGCATCGAATCCGAAATCGTGTGGGTCTTTATGCCCAAAAGTCTGCGCGGCAACTAGATAAAGACCCGGCCATCCGAGAGATTCCGCATGCTCTCGCCACAGCTGCTGGATGCGCAAAATCTGCGGAATAATCGTAGGATGGTAGACAATCAGTACTGGTTTACCATCGATCTTGATATACCTATCATCGCAAAAATACACGTTAATATAGTCAAGGAAAGCGATTGCATCCTTTTCAGAATGCGATTGCGCAATCAGTATCTCATCATCCTGCCCATCCCAGCGTCGAGTCCAGTTTTCGTTTGCCCAGCAAAAACAAAAAGGGTGATCAATCTGAGGGCTCGCCAAAATATTGCGTAAAGGTTTTTCGAGGAGAGTCTTACCTCCGAACCAGTAGAAATAGAAACAAAAACCATAAATACCCGCCCCTCTTGCAAGAGCAACCTGCTTTGCGTATACAGATGCATCCTCTAGATTGTAATACCCTAAGTCAGCAGGAATTCGCGGCTGATGGTGATTGTCAAAAAGCGGTTCAGCTTTGCTGGTATTGGTCCACTCCGTAAACCCCTCTCCCCACCATTTGTCGTTTTCCGGAATCCGATGGAACTGAGGAAGGTAAAAGGCAATCGCTTTAATTGATGTTGATCCTACTGACTCCATCGAAAGATCAAAATAGTATTTTTCCGTTATTGCCGGCAGGGATGCATCATCATTCTCAGATGGATATCCCGTTATTGGTCGTTGAGTCGGATTCGCCCTATTCTGCATCTGTTGGGCGCCCATTTCTCTTGCGACTGGCTCTTGCGCATCCAGCTGCTGCCGCCTAAGGACGTAGGGTGCCCGCCCCCGGAAGAGACGGTCCAAATCGACGAGAATAGCGTTCCTTATTTGGTCCTTTCGCTTCTGCGGCACAGGCAAGGAGCGCCAAGTGAGTCGAAGCACGCGTACTGCTAGCCGATAGACAGCATTGCGCACACTGCGCACGGTACGCACAATCGCGCGCAGCGGGTGAGTCAACTTCCAGGAGGTACTCATTCTGATTAGCCGAATGTCGTTTTCAAGGCTTTCTTTCATTCGCTCGGCAAGGGCAAGCCTAGCCTGCAGCGTCACATTGTTCCTGATCTGCTCATCGAGTCGGGAGCTGATGACCTGGAGATCGCCCCCCATCTTCTCAACTTCCTGCCGAAGGCCATCCGCAACCTCTCGCTCGATTTGGATCAGCTCTTGCTGCAGCGTTGTATTGTTCTTGATCTGCTCATCGAGTTGGGCGCTGATGGCATGGAGATCGCCGCCCATCTTTTCTGCGTCCTGCCGAAGGTCATCCGCAACCTCTCGCTCAATTTGAATCAGCTTTTGCTGCTCATTCGCCTTATGTGCGAGAGCCGCAGCTCGTTCGTCGCAGGTTTGCATGTAGCGCAACGCCGGGTAACTGTCACGGAACTGCGCATCAACCTGACTCACGAGCGATGTCACCTTGCGATCATCAAACTGGACAGCGTCCGCAGCAAGTTCAGTAAGAGCGCTGTAAAGCACGCTTACATTTGAGGGAACCGATTTATCCAGATGCAAGTCCTGCGCCCGATACCGAGTATGACGCATTGAGTCTTCGAGAAACTGGGTTCGGTATTCGGTGAACTCCAGGCTTTCCGGGGCGAACGTTAGCTCCAGGTTCTTAGCTATCCTTTGCAGCTGTCCAGCCGGGTCGTCCACCAGGCGATCGTAATCGACGACGATGCGAGGCTGGTTAGTTGTTTGCATAACACTTTGGAGCATATGCTCAAACCAAAGGTAATAACTTTTTTCGAAGTCAAAACCATCCCGTTCGGCCAATGAGCTAGCCACGCTCAAGGGATTGCGGCAGGCGATGACATAGCTTACCCGGGCCTGTAGATGCGCGAATACATCTTGCCAAAAGGGCAACAACCGTGGGATTCGGGGATCTTTCAACCCGAAGCAGTTTGTAGCGCTTAGCCTGCTGCGCAGTATTTCCACCGCACGCGGCTTGAACTCAGCAACCGCCGGCGTCGCCAAATCAGCGAGCAGGACGGGAGTCAGCGTATGCCAATCGCGACATAACTTTCGAAGAAGCTCATTATCAAGCGCATTGATCTCGGCATCTTCAAAGAAACCTTTGTCATTGTCTCGGGGAAGGCCATCAATAAGGCGATCCCCCAAGTCAACACCAAGCACCTTCAAACCTCGAGTTATTGCACTGGTCCCGCTGCGATGCATGCCCAGAACAACGACAATATGCTTTTGCTGAATATTATTCATGCTGTAACAGTAGATTCGCTATCAGATAAAAAAATAATGTCAGGCATGCAATTGAAATCGACAATTCCAGTAGCCAGATTATCCTCACACGGCAACACACGAAACATGCAGGCATCCAGAAGTCTGTGCAGATATGTTTCTTCTGTGTTTCTTATACCCATGATGCCTGCGTTCAGAAAATAAGTGCCTTGATTGAGATTGCACTGAAAACGGAACTCTACGCGCATCGCGGAACCAGGGGCGACATAGGCCATCGCTTCCCGAGCCCCTTGAGCGGAAGTTGCCCCTCCCAGCTCCATCCCGGAGAGGGTTTTAATGAGCATGCCAAAGCGCACACTGGAAGCGCCCTCCGTGAAGTGCACCGTGTAGGTATAACGATAAGTACGCCCACGTTTGAGACAATTGACCGGGTCTCCTGCAACGTTGAGTATTCGCGGATTCTCGATAACGGCACCATGCGGTTCATAAGCAAGCGTGCTTTGAGGTTTAAGATGCGGATCAAAAAAGTCCTCTGGCGCGTGGGCGCGTGGACACGCTGCAGATTGTGTTGAGATCGAAGTAGCCCTCATCCGTGGAGGTAATACCTGGCTGGGATTGGAAACTGTCTTGATCTCGTTACGGATCTCTTCGCGTTTATCCTCCGGTGCGTAGAGTAGCTTCTGGTATCTACCAACAACGGACTTAGGCGTACCGGAAGCAAGCAGTTCCCCGTCATCCAGCAGAATAGCGCGGTCACACAATTCCACCACGGTAGCGCCTGCGTGAGACACAAACAAAATCGTCGCGCCGCTACTTTTGATGGCTTCGATGCGGGAAAAACACTTGCGCCGGAATAGCTCGTCACCCACAGAGAGAGCTTCATCAACGACCAATATCTGCGGGTCAACATTGATAGCCACTGCAAAGGCCAAACGTACCACCATACCGCTGGAATAGGTTTTGACGGGCTGCTCGATGAAGTCACCGATATCGGCAAACGCGGCGATGCCATCATAGCGGGCATCTAATTCCGCCTTGCTGAGTCCCAACACAGCACCGTTCATGTAGACATTCTCTCGGCCCGTAAAATTCGGGTTAAATCCGGAGCCGAGTTCCAGTAGAGCCGCGATGCGTCCATTGGTCGTCACCGTTCCCCGGGTCGGTGTAAGTGTGCCACAGATAATCTGCAGAAGTGTCGATTTGCCGGAGCCATTGCGGCCAACGATTCCGACGGTTTCACCTTTCCGGACCTCGAACGAGACATCGTGAAGCGCCCAGAATTCGCGGAAATATTGCCGGGGTGTCTGTCTTGCCAAGCGTTGCAGGCGTGGGATCACAAACTGTCTGAGCCGATCGCGCGGTGTACCGTAGATCTGGTAACACTTGCCGAGATTTTGGGCTCGGATAGCACAATCATTTGCCTCCATCGTCGCGTCTAACACTTCTTTCGTTGAAGGAGTGGAGTGATACCGGTTAGAGGACATCGGCAAACCCCTTCCTGGTTTTTTGAAACCAAGCGTAGCCCGCCCACGCTATCACGGTGGCCGCTAGCATGTAGATGCCGCAGCCAGTCCAGTTAGGCAAATGCCCTCTGATAAGCACCTCTCTGGCCTGTTCGATAATGAACGTGAGCGGGTTGGCCATGATCCAGGGCCGGAGTTGTTCCGGCAATGCGCTTAATGGATAGAACACCGGCGCCAGAAACAGCATCACCGTGGTGATGATACCGATGGTTTGTCCCACGTCACGCAGGAATACCCCCAGCGAGGCCAATATCCAAGCGAACCCGAGAGTCAGTATGACCAAAGGAAGCAGCACCAACGGGATGAGTATCGCCGTCCAGTACAGATGCCCGTTGAGCAGGGCAAACGCCATGAGCAGCACACCGAGACTGACCAGGCCGTGAAACAGTGCCGCCCCCATGCTGACGACAGTGAGAATTTCCAGTGGGAAGACAACCTTCTTGACGTAGTTGACGTTTCCCAGAATGAGTCCAGGCGCACGATT
Source organism: Burkholderiaceae bacterium (assembly GCA_041678385.1). Lineage (GTDB taxonomy): Bacteria > Pseudomonadota > Gammaproteobacteria > Burkholderiales > Burkholderiaceae_B > Yanghanlia. Next base: position 20,132 of record JBAYOJ010000006.1, read on the forward strand.
GACAACTTCGGCGAACAGTCCGTGCACGATCATGCCGACGAACAGCACGACAGCGAACTGGGTCTTGCTCTCCTCGCCCCCGACACCCCAGCGCGCCTTGAACACCACGCTGAACACGAAGGTATAGACCGCGAGCATCAGCACCGGATTGAAGAACGACCAGGCCATGCCCATGACGGAGCCGCGGTAGCGGCCGACGACTTCCCGTTTGCTCATCTGCAGGATGAGCTGCCGGTTACGCCACAGACTCGCGACCATCTCCGCCAGAGACGCCTTGTGTGCCTGATGTGGGTTCACGCTACACCTTCAACAACGCGCATACACATCCTCGAACCGCACGATATCGTCCTCTCCCAGATAACTCCCCGACTGCACCTCGATGATCTCCAGCGGGATCGTTCCCGGGTTCTCCAGCCGGTGCCGGGTGCCCAGCGGGATGTAGGTCGATTCGTTCTCGGAGAGGATGAACACCTCTTCGCCGCGGGTGATGCGCGCGGTGCCCTTCACCACGATCCAGTGCTCGGCGCGGTGGTGGTGCATCTGGAGGGACAGCTGGGCGCCGGGTTTGACAGTCAGGCGCCTGGCTCTGCGAGCGGTTGCGGTGGGTGGCGCGCAATGGAATGTAAGTCAATCCGTCCCCGCTGGCCATCTACTGCATCCCCCGTACAACCGCACTCGCAAATTCCTCGAAATCGACCAACCGGTTTCGGCAGATGTCACGAACGATGTCCCAGTTGATCTTTTCGTAGGCATGCACGGCGATGTTCCGGAAACCGACCGCGTTCTTCATGCGCGTCGCCAGATCATCGTCGAGCAGATTTTCCAATCGCATGACTTCAAACGCCTCTGCCATGGTATTGGGAACCTGCGCTCCGCCGCCCGCCAGGATATGCGCCGCGATATCGACGCTGAGCTGAACCGCTCGGGCCAGATTCATCGCGATGATGTCCTGCAAGTCGGGATCACTCGCCAGTCGCTCACCCGCTTCCGGGCACTTGTCTTTGAGACGCTGCACGCAATATCTGAGCGCCTCAAGCTTACCTTCGATCACGTCCCTATCCATGCCTGCCTCCGTTCGGCCAGGATACGACGTCTGTAGGGCAGGAAATCCGCGCTGTCGAACAGATGACGTTTGATCAGTTCGGCGAACAGACGCTGGTCGCGCACGAACAGGCGATCACCCTTCTGCAGGATCTGTCCGAGCAGTGGTTCGCCGGCCGTGCGCAGGTCGACCAGATCGACAGGCCGTCCGACCAGGAGGCTGAGCTTGTCGATCAATCTCAACTTGTCTGCACTGTTCAGACGGCAGCCCGCCGCGACCGCGATGTCCAAATCGCTGTCGGGGCGCGCGTTGCCTGCCGCAAGCGAGCCGAACAGGATCGCGATGCGCAGCGGTTCGCGCTCTAGCAACGCCTTGATCGAATCTCTGTTCATCAGGGCATGGATTCCACGCGATTGTACACATCCTCGAACCGCACGATATCGTCCTCCCCCAGATAACTCCCCGACTGCACCTCGATAATCTCCAGCGGGATCGCCCCGGGATTCTCCAGCCGGTGTTTCGTGCCGAGTGGGATGTAGGTCGATTCGTTCTCGGAGAGAATGAACACCTCCTCGCCGCGGGTGACGCGCGCGGTGCCCTTCACCACGACCCAGTGCTCGGCGCGGTGGTGATGCATCTGCAGGGACAGCTGGGCGCCGGGTTTGACGGTCAGGCGCTTGACCTGGTAGCGCGGGCCGCGGTCGATACCCTCGTAGTCGCCCCAGGGGCGGTAGATGCGGCGGTGGAATTTGTATTCGTCGCGGCCGCTTTTCTTCAACTGGCTGACGATCTCCTTCACGTCCTGGGCGCGGTCGCGGTGGGTGACGAGCACGGCGTCAGAGGTTTCGATGATCACGGCGTCCTGCAGGCCGATGGCGGCGACGCAGCGATGCTGTGCGAGTACCAGGGTGCCATGCACGTCGTGGGTGAGGACGTCACCCTGGGTGACGTTGCCCTCTCCATCGTGTGCGGAGATATCCCACAGCGCCGACCAGGCGCCGATGTCGGACCAGCCGGCGTCCAGCGGTACTACGGCGGCCTGGTCGGTCTTCTCCATGACGGCGTAGTCGATGGAGTCGCTGGGCGAGCTCAGGAAGGCATCCTTGCCGACGCGGCAGAAGTCGATGTCTTGTTTGCCGGCGGCCATGCCCTCCTCGCAGGCCGCCAGGATCGCCGGTGCGTGCTGTCGCATCTCAGTGATCCAGGCGTCGGCGCGCAGGGTGAAGATGCCGCTGTTCCAATAGTACTCGCCGGAATCCAGGTAGCCTTGCGCGGTGGCGGCATCGGGCTTCTCGACGAACCGGTCGACCCGATAGGCACCGCCGCCTTCGAGGGCCGCGCCACGGTGAATGTAGCCGTAGCCGGTTTCGGCATGCTTGGGTACGACACCGTAGGTCACGAGATTGCCCGCGTTGGCCAGCGCCACGCCCTGCGCGACGGCCGTCTGGAACACGGCGGCATCGGGGATGACGTGATCGGCGGGCATGACGATCATGACCGCGTCCGGATCCTTTTCGAGCAAGTACAGTGCGGCAAGGGTGAGCGCCGGCGCGGTGTTGCGCCCCTCGGGCTCGAGCAGGATGGCGCCGGCCTTGCCGCCGAGGGCCTGCACCTGTTCGGCCACCAGGAAACGGTGTTCCTCGTTGCAGACGAATACCGGCGCCTCTACGCCGGGGAGGTCCATCAGACGGGCCGCGGTGCCCTGCAGCAGGGTGCGTTCGCCGAACAGCGGCAGCAGCGGTTTGGGGTAATGCTCACGCGACAGCGGCCACAGCCGGCTCCCGGCACCGCCGGTCAGGATCACTGGATACACACTCATGGGTTCGTCCCTATCCGCTCTGGCGGCGGTAATTATCGATTAAGTCCCTTCCACCGGACCCGGCAATTATACGGGAACCAGTGCCGTTTTAAACCTCGATCACGTCTCGGGGCGCGGGCGCAAGTCATTGGGGCACGGTCAAAAAAATGGCTGGCACCGGGGGCCCAGTGATTGGGCACGGGCGGACGCTGGATTCAATCCTCGGTCGTGTCGCGGTCTTGCGTGGATTTCGTGGCCATTGGTCTTTGGGGGTGCGTCGCTGCGCTGGCGCACCCTACATGTGCTCTCTGAGAGAAAAAGCGGCCCCGGGGGCCGGGCCGCCAGGTGACGCGCGGGGGCGCCCCGCTACTGCTTGGTGGGCGGCTCAGCCTCGCCGAAGCGGATCAGGGCCTTACTTCTTCTGGAGCAGACTCTCACCGATGCCCTGAATGAATCAGAGGTTCCTTAAAGTGATGGAGTGCCATGGCTAGGGGGCCCGATGGATGCTAGCCGGCGAAAACCACACTCTGATTTCGGCCACCATGCTTGGCCTGATACAGCGCCTGGTCGGAGGCACTGAGCCACTGGGCGTGATCGCTCATAGCAGGGCTGACCTCGGCAACACCCAGGCTGATAGTGAACTGGATTTCATGCTGCTGAAAGCCAATTTTCAGGGCGGCGATCTTCTTCCGCAGACGCTCTGCCAGGTAATGACTTTGTTCTGCGTTGGTATCGATCAGGATTACGCCGAATTCTTCGCCACCGTAGCGCCCGGCGATGTCGGTCGTGCGGATGCTGCTGCGGAGCGTACGCGAGGTCAGCCGGATCACCTCGTCTCCCGCCTGATGGCCGTAGGTGTCGTTGACTTTCTTGAAGTGGTCGATATCAAACATGATCAGTGTGCTGGTCTGTTTGGTGCGCTGGTAACGTGCAAATTCCACCTGCAGACATTCTTCCCAGTAGCCGCGATTGTACAACTCGGTCAGACGATCGGTGCGCGATAATTTCGCGAGGCTGGTATTTGCGGCCTCCAGTGCGTATTTGCCGATGGCAATATCAGTTACGTCATACAGGATTACACCGATGTGGTTGATCTTGCCGTCCGGCGAGAGCAGCGGAATCAGGGTCATGTTCTGATACATGAATTCCGCGGTGCCGGTGATGGGGCGGTAATTCTTGAAGCGCAGCAGATACGGACGTTGTTCATAGGTTGTGAAGGCACGACTCTCCAGCAGGAAAACCGACTCGGCCTTATTTTGAAACCAGTTCTTGGAGATATCCGGAAACTGCTCGAACAGGTTGTTGCCGATCACATCGGCCGCTGACTGGCCACTATGATTTTCCATGAAGCCATTCCAGAGCATGATCCGGTAATCACGATCGAGCACCATCAGGCCTACATCGAGGGTCTGGACCATGTCCATCAACCAATGAAATCCCTCGATGTCGGTGTTGTGGCCGGGCATGGTGGTCAAAAGTCCAAAAAGGAGGTGCGTTCATGCAGTGCGTCCAGAGAGTCTTCGCTGAACAGCAGCATGAGATCGCAATCGATGTTGCGATTTTCGATACGGTACTCGATTTCGATAGCCAGAGTGCGGTTCCAGCGCGAGGTATCGTAATCCAGTAACTCGGAGATATTGACGTGCCGCCCCAGTATGATCGGATGTCCCTGGCTGAAACTGATATCCAATTGATCCGCAACCCCCTTCAGACAGGCACCGATCAGAATGTTGGAGATATCCATCAATAGTTCGAGTTCCGCATTGTCGTCGATCTCACCCTCATGGCGCATCAGCGTGGCGATATCGGCGAAGCTGGATTCGCTGAAGGTCAACATGGCCTCGCCCGCAATGCCGGCGCCAATGAAGCCCTGGCAGACAGCTGAAACCGCGGTACTGGCCTCAATGGCTGAGAGTCTCATGTGCAGATCTCTGCCTTCGATCATGCGCACCTTGGGCCCGGGCAGTTTGACGAAGGCGCCCAATAGGCGTGCCAGCAAATCTCCGGCGCGGCCCATGGCGACATTGGCAATTTCCTGGATACGGTCTAAGGCATCAACCTTGAAGTCGATGTCGGGCTGGGTTTGTCCGGGTGCCCCGCGAATGCCGTACTTATCGAGTATTTCGCCGATTTTGTCGGCATCGATTGGTTTCTTGATGAAATCCAAGGCGCCCAGCGCCAGCACGCGGGTACGCGCCTCGGGTTGGATGTCGCCGGACACGACAATGACCATGGTATTGAGGTCTTCGCGGCGGATGGTTTCCAGGACCTGGTAACCATCCAGTACCGGCATGTTGAGGTCTAGAAACAGGATATCGCCCTTGCCGGCCCGGAGTGCGTCGAGCCCCTCCGCGCCATTGGCCGCAAAGGACAGAGTGACATCCCAATCGTCCGGTAGCGCGCGCGCCATTTGTTTTTGGGCAAAACTTGAATCGTCGCAGATGAGTACGGGCGTGGGCATATCGGGCGAAACTATAAGCGATGGATTGAACCTGCGCTACTGCGCGGTGCCGGCGTTGCGCGGATGTCAACCTGGGTTTGGTGTCTCTGGAAGGGGCAGATAGGGACCGTCACGCAGCCTGGGCCGAAGCATTACAGCAAAGCGGCCTTATTCTGTCCGTGACTATTGGTCTTTGGTGGTGCGTCGCTGCGCCGACGCACCCTACACGTACGCTCTGAGAGAAAAGGCGGCCCGAAGAGGTCGGGCCGCCGTGTGACGCACGGGGTGTCGCTACTTCTTGGTAGCCGGCTCGGCCTCGCCGAAGCGGATCAGGGCCTGATTCTTCTGGACCAGGTTCTCGCCGATGCCCTTGACGCGAGCCAGATCCTGATGGCTGCGGTAGGGCCCGTGCTGGGCACGGTGGGCGACGATGGCAGCGGCCTTGCTCGGGCCGACACCGTTCAGTGCCTCCGCCAGCTGGTCGGCGGACGCCGTATTGACGTCGACCGGGCCGGCGAATGCCAGCCAGGGCAGGAACAGACACAGTGCGATGAAAGCCCGCAGGGATGTACGGATCATGATGACCTCCTTGTCTTTGGTTGGATGGGACGGCGCCCGCCATTCCTTGCAGGCGCCGCGATTAGAGTAGCAGCTACGCGCTGCCGGTCAATTCGCTGATTTCGCCAGCGATGGCGCGCAGGGCGGCGATCGGGTCGGATGCCTGGGTGATGGGCCGGCCGATCACCAGATAGTGGGCGCCGGCGGCCATGGCCTGGCCGGGGGTCATGACCCGCTGCTGGTCATCGGTGGACGCGCCGGCCGGGCGTACGCCGGGCGTCACCAGCCGGAACGCGGGGCCAAGACTGCCGGCCAGCGCCGCCGCCTCCTGCGGCGAACAGACCACACCGTCCAGGCCGCTGGCGTGCGCCAGGGTCGCCAGGCGCAGGACGTTGTCCGCGGGCGACCCGGTCAGGCCGACCTCGGCGAGGTCGTCCGCGCCCAGGCTGGTGAGGAGGGTCACCGCGATCAGCAACGGCCGGCGCCCGCCGGCATCGTCCAGCGCCTCGCGCGCCGCGGTCATCATCCGGCGCCCGCCCTGGGCATGCACGTTGACCATCCACACGCCGAGTTCGGCCGCCGCCCGGCAGGCCTGTGCGACGGTGTTGGGGATGTCGTGGAATTTGAGATCGAGGAAGACATCGAAGCCGCGCCCGACCAACGTGCGCACGAGTTCGGGCCCGCTGCGCGTGAACAGCTCCTTGCCGACCTTGAGCCGGCACAGCGCCGGTGCGAGCCGGTCGACGAGGGCGAGTGCATCGGCGGCGTTGGCGTAGTCGAGTGCGACGATGATGCGGGGATCGGGGGGGTTGGAGGTTGTCATGAGTCGTTCGCCTCGTGCTGCGCAATTCCAATCAATAAAACCTTGCTAGTGCACTTTACGTACCTTTAACCGCAATGGTCGCGAAGGCGCGCGAAGAAAACCCCAGGCAAATGTCGCAAGCCGCCTTCTCTCCCCCAGGAGAAGAGAAGGCGTTCACGATGCTACATTTTTGGAGGTCCTTCGCGTCCCTTCGTGTCCTTCGTGGTGAAAGCGCCTTTCAAGCCTCTATGGCGCGTCAGGCTGCGCCTCGACGCACCCTACGGGGGCATTGTGGCGTCGGCTGGTGCCGTGGTTTCCGTTGCCAATGCCTCGCTCATTCACCTTCGACACCGTGAATGGGCTTGACGGTATTCCATTCCTTACAGGTCGGGCATTGCCAGTGCAGGGATTTGCCGTCGAAGCCGCAGTGAATACAGCGGTACACGGGCTTGCCCTGCAGCAGCTGCGTGACCAGCGCGCGCAGGATGAGCAGGTCATCTTTACTCTTGCCCGAGGCCGCGGCGAGATCGAGGTCGATCAGTCGGCCGAGGCCGCGCACCGACGGCCGCTTGCGTACCTGCTCCGTCAGGAACTCCGTCGCCACGGTCTCGCCGCGGGATTCCAGCAGCAGCTCGGTCAGCATCAGCATCGGTGAGACACCGTCGTAGTGCTCGATGACCGTTTGCAGATAGTCGGCGAATTCAGTCGTGGTGTTCAGCTGCTCGTGGCACTGGTGCATCGGCTCCAGTACCTCCGGCAAAAATTCGATATCCTGGTCGGCGACCTCGCGGAACGACTTCAGGGCCGCCTTGCCGTTGCCGGCGCGCATGGCCATGCGGCCCTGCAGGATGCTGGCGCGCACACAGCGTCGATCGAAACCCAGCGCGCGCTTGATCAGCTGCCCCGCCTGAGCCTCATCACCCTGCTTCAGCGCCCGCTCGGCCAGCTCGCAGTGGAACTGGGCGATGACCGGCTTCATCGCCTGGCCACCCTCGCTGTCCAGGCGCCGGGCAACCTCGATGGCCTTGTCCCACTCCTTCTCCTGCTGATAGATATCGAGCAGATGGCGCAGCGCCGGCAGGCGATGGACATTGCCTTCCAGAAGCTCCTCGAACAGGCTCTCGGCGCGGTCCAGCCAGCCGGCACGCATATAGTCCTGGCCGAGTTCGAGCAGTGCGGCGCTGCGCTGCTCCTTGCTGAGCGTCGGGCGTGCGATCAGGTTCTGATGGATGCGGATGGCGCGGTCGACCTCGCCACGGCGGCGGAACAGGTTGCCCAGCGCCAGGTGCGTCTCGGCCGTATCACGGTCGATCTCGACCATGCCCAGGAAGACCTCGATGGCCTTGTCCGGCTGTTCATTCAGCAGGAAGTTGAGTCCCTGAAAATAGCGCGCGCTGAATTCACGCGACACCGGCCGGCGCGCATTGTGCCCCGATCGCTTCGCCATGATCCAGCCGGATGCGGCCGCCACGGGGAGGAGCAACCACAGAAGCTCCAACATGATCAGCGTGTATCTTTGAGGGGGATGCTGCGCAGGTTGGTGACTTCCTGCTCCGCCAGCCTGACCTGGCGCCGCAGCCGTTGGGTTTCGCGCTTGAGGCGGATCACCAGGCCGAGCGAGAACAACACGCCGAGCAGGGCGCCGCCGGCCAACGTGAGCACCAGCGTCAGGGCCAACGGCACCTCGCGCGTACCCAGAAAATAATTCAGTTCGACGGGTTTGGCGTTGACGACCGCAAACGCGAGTCCGAGCAGGACGAGCGCCGCCAATACCACATAGGCCAACAGACGGGACATGGTCTCCTCCACGAGCTGCGCGTTGAATTACCAAAACCTGCATTAACAAAGCCTCACGCCGTGCCGGCAGGTGTCGGCCGCATGGACACGGCCGTCAAGCCTACATGGAGGTATTTACGGCGTCCTGCCGACACGGCGTGAGGCTTTGTTAATGACTGCCTTAGTAAACCCAAAAACTGCACTTGCCACAGAACAACACGGTCCAGGACCTTGCCAGCCACGAAATCCAAGGATCTTGTCCGTGTCGTTCCGTGTGCTTTCGTGGCTGAAATACGTTTTCAGGTCCAAAGTGAGCCGTGGAAGACACCGACGATACCGGAAGTGCGTCGGCTGGGGAATCCACGGGAATCAATCCTGCCGGCAGGCCGGGGGAGCGCCACCACGACGAGGCCAGGTCCGGGGTATACCGCCCGGTGCCTCCAGAGGAAAGAGGTGGGATGCAGACTGTCCGATGTTGTCGGATCGCCTGCGCAGCCGGTCCCGAGCCTGACCGTGCGTCACCCGGGACTGGGGCTCAGGTCTCCTGTTTGATCTCGATGTCGCGTCCCGCGTTGACCCGTTCGCGCAGCTCCTTGCCCGGCTTGAAATGCGGGACGTATTTCGCGGACAAGGCCACGGCCTCGCCGGTCTTGGGGTTGCGGCCGACGCGCGGCGGACGGTAGTGCAGTGAGAAGCTGCCGAAACCGCGGATCTCGATGCGGTTGCCGGTCGAGAGCGACTGGCTCATCTGCTCGAGCAAGCTCTTGACGGCGAGTTCGACATCCTTGTAGTTCAGATGGCTGTTCTTGCTGGCGATAATTTCAATCAGTTCAGACTTTGTCATTATCTTCTTCCTGATCAGTGATCAGAGCCGGGAGGCCATGGACCATGGCCTCCCTGACCGAACAACACTAACGAATAGACGGGGACCCCCCCAGCCCAATGGACTCAGCTATCCTTGCCTTCCATCTTCTCCTTGAGCAGGTCGCCGAAGCTCGTGGTCGTCCCACCCGCAGAGCGTGAGTAGTCCTGCACCGCTTCGGCTTCCTCATCACTATCTTTAGCCTTGATGGACAGGCTGATGGTCCGGGTCTTGCGATCCACGCCCATGAACTTGGCCTCGACCTCGTCGCCCGGCTTGAGGACGCTGCGGGCGTCTTCGATACGGTCGCGGGCCAGCTCGGAGGCGCGCAAGGTACCTTCGACGCCATCGCCCAGATCGATCACCGCTGCCTTGGCATCCACTTCGCGGACCGTGCCCTTCACGATGCTGCCCTTGGCGTGCTCACCGACGAAGTTGGAGAACGGATCGCGATCCATCTGCTTGATACCGAGGGAGATGCGTTCGCGCTCCGGATCGACTGCCAGCACCACGGCCTCGACCTCGTCGCCCTTCTTGAAATTACGCACCGCCTCTTCGCCCGGCAGGTTCCAGGAGATGTCGGACAGGTGCACCAGGCCATCGATACCGCCGTCCAGGCCGATGAAGATGCCGAAGTCGGTAATGGACTTGATGACGCCCGAGACGCGGTCGTTCTTGTTGTGGGTCGCACCGAACTCGTCCCAGGGATTGGAGTGGCACTGCTTCATGCCGAGCGAGATGCGGCGACGCTCCTCGTCGATGTCGAGCACCATCACCTCGATCTCCTCGCCGATATGCACCATCTTGGCCGGATTGACGTTCTTGTTGGTCCAATCCATCTCGGAGACGTGTACCAGACCCTCGACACCCTCTTCGATCTCGACGAAGCAGCCGTAGTCGGCGATGTTGGTGACCTTGCCGAACAGGCGGGTGTGTTCCGGATAGCGGCGCGCCAGATCCGCCCACGGATCCTGACCCAGTTGCTTCAGGCCCAGGGAGACGCGGTTGCGCTCACGGTCGAACTTCAGCACCTTGACGTCGATCTCGTCACCGACGTTGACGATCTCGGAAGGATGTTTGACGCGCTTCCAGGCCATGTCGGTGATATGCAGCAGGCCATCGATACCACCCAGGTCGACGAACACACCGTAGTCGGTGAGGTTCTTGACTACACCCTTGATGATCATGCCTTCCTGCAGGTTCTTCAGCAGGGCCTCGCGTTCGGCGCTGTATTCGGATTCGACGACGGCGCGGCGCGACACGACCACGTTGTTGCGCTTCTGGTCGAGTTTGATGACCTTGAATTCGAGTTCCTTACCTTCCAGATAGGCGGTATCGCGTACCGGGCGCACGTCCACCAGGGAACCGGGCAGGAACGCACGGATATCGCTGATGTCGACGGTGAAGCCACCCTTGACCTTGCCGCTGATCATGCCGGTCACGGTCTCGCCATCCTCGAAGGCCTTTTCGAGCACGATCCAGGCGCGCGCACGCTTGGCCTTTTCGCGCGACAGGCGCGTCTCGCCAAAGCCGTCCTCCATCGCGTCCAGTGCGACTTCGACACTGTCGCCCACATGGACCTCGAGTTCGCCCTGTTCGTTACGGAACTGTTCGATCGGGATCACCCCTTCCGACTTCAGTCCGGCGTTGACCACCACCACATCCGAGCGGATGTCGATGACGGTGCCGGTGACAATCGCACCGGGGCGCATTTGCTGATTGGCAATGCTCTGTTCAAACAGTTCTGCAAAACTTTCGCTCATGAAACACGTTTCCTTGAACCGCCGGATAGTCGCGGTTCCGTTGTTGGGCCACCCGAAGGCAGCGGGTTGGTTAATGACAACGCCCGAGTATCATTCCTCCGGGCACCTGAACAAAACTACAAACTCGACACGGACCTGCAATGGATCGTTACACTGACCGTTTAAGACGGATGCCAAGGCAACTGGTGCCGTACCAGATCACGCACGCGGGCCAGTGTAGCGCCGATATCCAGCGTCGAAGTATCGATGACGATGGCATCGTCCGCCGGTTTCAATGGCGCCACCGCCCGGTTCGCATCACGACGGTCACGCTCGGCGATATCGGCCGCGAGCGTGGGAAGACTAGCACTCAACCCTTTCTCTATCAACTGCTTATAGCGCCTGCGCGCGCGTTCCTCGGCGCTCGCGGTGAGGAACAGCTTGAGTGGGGCGTCGGGGAACACCACCGTGCCCATGTCGCGGCCATCCGCGACCAGGCCCGGTGGGCGGCAGAAGGCACGCTGGCGCGCCAGCAGGGCCGCGCGAACCGCTGGAATCACGGCCACCTGGGAGGCCGCATTCCCGACAGACTCTGTCCTTATTTCAGTACTGATATCAATATCATTCAAAATAATATTCGAGTTATTTGTCGAAAAAGAGACCGGTAGATTCAGGCCCAGTTCGGCGAGCCGCCCGGCGTCGTCGAGGGCGATCCCCTGTCGCTGGGCGGCAAAGGCCAGGATGCGGTAGAGGGCGCCGCTGTCGAGGAAATGCCAACCGAGTTCCGTGGCCAGGGCCTGGGCGATGGTGCCCTTCCCCGAGCCGCTGGGGCCGTCGATGGCGATGACCGGGACGGCCGCAAAGGTGGATTCGGTCATGCCATCCTCCGGTCCGCCCGGTCAGCCCTGCCGGATGTCGAGGCCCGTGGCACGCGCCAGTGCCACGAAGTGCGGGAAGGAGGTGTTCACGTTGGCGCAGTCGTCGATGTCGATCGGCCCGCCGGCGCACAGCGCCGCCATCGCGAAGGACATGGCGATGCGGTGATCACCGCGGCTGTCGATGCGGCCCGGTCCCAGTGTATTCCCCGGGGTGCCACCCTCGATGATCATGCCGTCCGGTGTCGGCCGGGCGTCGATACCCAGCACCTGCAGGCCGTCGGCCATCACCTGGATGCGATCGGACTCCTTGACGCGCAGTTCCTCGGCGCCGGTCAGCACGGTGCGCCCCGTGGCACAGGCGGCGGCGACGAACAGCGCGGGGAACTCGTCGATGGCCAGCGGCACCAGTTCCGGCGGGATGTCGATGCCGCGCAGACGGGCGGCGCGCACGCGCAGATCGGCCACCAGTTCGCCGCCGACCTCGCCTTCGTTCAGCACCTCGATGTCGGCCCCCATGGCGCGCAGGATGTCGATCACGCCGGTGCGGGTCGGGTTCATGCCGACATGCTCCAGCACCAGATCCGAGCCGGGTGCGATGCTGGCGCCGACCAGGAAGAAGGCCGCCGAGGAGATGTCCGCCGGCACGTCGATCGGCGCGGCGTAGAGCTGGCCGCCGCCCGGCACGCAGGCGGTGGCGCCGTGCACCTCGACCGGATAGCCCAGGCCCCTGAGCATGCGCTCGGTGTGGTCGCGGGTCGGTGCGGGCTCCGTCACACAGGTGCGGCCCTGGGCGTACAGACCGGCCAGCAGCACGCAGGACTTCACCTGCGCGCTGGCCATCGGCAGCGCGTAGCGGATCGCCTGCAGGCGTTGCCCCCCGTGGATGGTGAGCGGCGCGGTGCCGCCTGCGGTGGTCTCGATATGGGCGCCCATCTCCGCCAACGGCTCGGTGACCCGGCGCATGGGGCGCTGCGACAGCGAGGCGTCGCCGGTCAGTACGGAATCGAAGGCCTGCCCCGCCAGCAACCCGGCGAGCAGGCGCATGGAGGTGCCGGAGTTACCGACATACAGCGGCTCACTCGGCGCCCGCAGGCCGTGCAGACCGACACCGTGAACGCGCACGCTCCCGTCGTACGGTCCTTCGATGGTAACGCCCATGGCACGAAACGCCGTCAGCGTCGCCAGGCTGTCCTCGCCCTCGAGAAACCCGCTGATCTCGGTGATGCCCTCGGCCAGGGCCCCCAGCATGATGGCGCGGTGCGAGATGGACTTGTCCCCCGCCACACGGATGCGCCCGGTGAGCGCGCCGCCGGGCGCGACATGGAAACGAATGTTGGTAGCTGCGTTCATAGGCCTGACCGATCGTTTATTTTTAACCACGAAGGACACAAAGGACACGAAGGGAAATCATGAAAATGCTGCTTGCATCCATGGACAGCACGAGATGGCTATTCTGCCAACAGGGCCCGCATGTTTGCTCTGTAATGCACTTCGTGTCCTTTGTGTCCTTCGTGGTTAAATTGCATTAGGAAAATCACCGCTCATTGTGGCGGTCGCGCGCGGCCTTGGCGTTGCGGAAGACGCGCTCGATCGCGGCGCCGTCGCCGCTGCGGATGGCGTCCGCGAGGTGGTCCAGGTCGCTGCGATAGCGGTCCAGCATGGCGAGCAGCGCCGTACCGTTGGCCAGGCAGATGTCGCGCCACATCACCGGGTCGCTGGAGGCGATGCGGGTGAAGTCGCGAAAACCGCCGGCAGCATACCGGAAAATCTCGTCCTCGTCGCTCATCCGCGCCAGGGTATCGACCATCTGGAAGGCCAGCACGTGCGGCAGGTGGCTGGTGGCGGCCAGCACCTCATCGTGGTGGTCGACATCCATATATTGAACCTGGGCGCCGGCGACCTCCCACATGGCCTGCACACGGGCGGTGGCCGCGGGTGAGGTCTCCGGCAGTGGTGTGAGGATCACCGTGCGGTTGCGGTACAGCCCGGCAAGCGACGCCGCCACCCCACTCTTCTCCGTGCCGGCGATGGGGTGGCCGGGCACGAACCCGGGCGGCACGCCGCCGAAGGCGCGGTGCGCGGCCGCGACCACGCAGGCCTTGGCGCTGCCGGCGTCGGTAACCACCGCGTCCGCCGCCAGTGCCGGGGCGATGCTGCGGAACACCGCCTCCATCGCGCCCAGCGGCACGCACACGACGATCATGTCCGCGCCCTGCACGGCACGGGCCGGATCGGTATCGAAGCGGTCGATCACGCCGAGATCGACCGCCTCCTGCAGATGCTCGACACGGCGTCCGCAGCCGACGATCTCACTGCAGTAACCGGCGTCCCGCAGCGCGCGCGCCAGCGAGCCACCGATCAAGCCGACGCCGACGACGCACAGGCGGCGGATCATGCCAGTACCTTGCGCAGCGCCGCCCCGGCGCGGCGGTTCTCCTGCGCCAGGCCGAGGGTGATGCGCAGGTGGTTCGGCAGCCCGTAGTTGGCGACCGGACGCACGATCACGCCTTCACGCAGCAGCGCCTCGTACACCGCTGCCGCCGGCCGGCCGACATCCACGCACAGGAAGTTGCCGACCGACGGAATGGCCTCGAGATCCAGCTCCGCGAGGATCTCCGCCCACTGCGCCATGCCGGCCCGGTTGAGCTTGAGGCTGGCCTCCAGGTGGGCACGGTCGGTCAGCGCCGCCGTCGCGGCGATCAGTGCCAGGGTATTCAC
>JBAYOJ010000007.1:0-27622 GCA_041678385.1 Burkholderiaceae bacterium
GCGCCGGGCATGACGCTGTTCAAGATGCCACTGTTCTGCTGGACCTGGCTGATCACCGCCTACCTGCTGCTGGCCATCATGCCGGTGCTGGCGGCCGCCGTCACCATGCTGCTGACCGACCGCCATTTCGGCACCGCCTTCTTCAACGCGGCCGCCGGCGGCGACCCTGTGCTGTACCAGCACATCTTCTGGTTCTTCGGCCACCCCGAGGTCTACGTGATGATTCTGCCGGCCTTCGGGATCATCTCATCGGTGGTGCCGGCGTTCGCCCGCAAGCCGCTCTTCGGCTATGCATCCATGGTGTACGCGACTGCCGCCATCGCCATTCTTTCCTTCCTGGTCTGGGCGCACCACATGTTCGCCACAGGCATGGGCACCACCAGCCAGTTGTACTTCATGTATGCCACCATGCTGATCTCCATTCCTACAGGGGTGAAGGTCTTCAACTGGGTGGCGACCATGTGGCGGGGCTCGATGACCTTCGAAACCCCCATGCTGTTCGCCATCGGCTTCATCTTCGTGTTCACCATCGGCGGCTTCACCGGGTTGATCGTGGCCGTGGCGCCCATCGACATCCAGGTGCACGATACCTACTACATCATTGCCCACTTCCACTACGTCATGGTGGCCGGCTCCCTGTTCGGCATGTATTCCGGCGCCTACTACTGGCTGCCTAAATGGACAGGCGTGATGTACGACGAAAAGCTCGGCAAGCTGCACTTCTGGTCCAGCATGATCTCGTTCAACATCACCTTCTTCCCCATGCACTTCCTGGGGCTGGCAGGTATGCCGCGACGCTACGCTGATTATTCTGCGCAGTTCACCGACTTCAACATGATCGCCACCATCGGCGCCTTCTGGTTCGGCTTTTCACAGCTGATTTTCCTGTGGCTGGTGATCAAGGCATCACGCAAGATCGGCGAACCCGCACCCGCGCAAGCGTGGGAAGGTGCAACCGGCCTGGAATGGTCCGTACCGTCCCCGGCTCCCTTCCACACCTTTGAGACACCACCGGTAGTGAAATGAGCCCGACACCTGAACAACGACGCAAAAATCGCAACACCGCTCTGGCCCTGCTCATCTTCGTCATTGCGGTGATGGCCTGGACCATCTGGAGCATTGCGTCAGCGAGCAGATGAATGACCGAACGCAAAGACGATGAACCGCGCAACTACACCTTTTTTCAAACCATGCGCACAGTGGCTTGGGGTATGTTCGGGGTACGCAAGGGCAAGGGGTACCAGGAAGACTTCAGTCGCCTGAATCCCTTGCACCTCATAGTGGCGGGCCTGCTGGCCACGGCACTGTTCGTATTCCTTCTGCTTGCCGCGGCCCGATGGTTCATCGGCTACTACACCTGATATCGCATACAAGAACATTCGTAGGAGATCCACCATGAGCGCAACTCACGCGGACACCGGCGGCAAGGCGCCCTACTATTACGTTCCGTCGAACTCGCCACACCCAATACGCACGAGCATTTCCCTATTGCTGATGTTCCTGGGCGCGGCGCTCTGGATCAACAGTATGTTCCCGGGGCGCTGGATGTTCCTCGTTGGCGTGGTCGGCCTGTTCGTATCGCTGTACCTGTGGTTTTCGGAAGCCATCCGCGAATCCGAGGGCGGGCTGAACAGCACGCGCGTGGACCACGCTTACCGTTGGAGCATGGCCTGGTTCATTTTTTCGGAAGTCATGTTCTTCAGCGCCTTTTTCGGGGCGCTATGGTACGCCCGTGAAATCACCACGCCCATGCTTGCCGACATGGACCACCAAAACCTGTTGTGGCCCGGCTTCACTGCGCACTGGCCCAACCTGGGGCCAGGCGGCATTATCGAGGAATTCAAGACGGTCGGCCCCTTCTGGTTGCCCACCATCAACACTGCGCTGCTGCTGACGTCCGGCCTGACGCTGACTTTCTCGCACCATGCACTGCGGGCTGATCACCGCAACAAGGCCATCTTCTGGCTGGCAGCAACCGTGATCCTGGGCTTCACCTTCGTGTTCTGCCAAGGTTATGAATACATGCATGCCTATGTTGACCTGAATCTGCGTTTCGATTCAGGCATCTACGGCTCGCTGTTTTACATCCTTACGGGCTTTCACGGGTTCCATGTCATCATCGGAGCGTCGATACTAACGGTAATCCTGTACAGGATGATCAGGGGGCACTTCACGGCCGAGCAGCACTTCGGTTTCGAAGGTGCGGCCTGGTACTGGCACTTTGTCGACGTTGTCTGGCTGGGCCTGTACTTGTACGTGTACTGGACCTGAGTATTCAGATCACAGGAATGCCTGTCGCCTGAATCCAGCCCAAGCGCCAGGCAAGCAACACAAACAGGAAGAGGACGACGGAAAGCCCTATACGGACGGTCAAGGCATTGACCATGCGATTGGTTCTGCCTTGATCCTTCATCAAATAAACACCTGCGGATACGAGGCTGGCCACGATTCCGAGGAATGCAAGCAATACCAAAATGCGCATGCTGGTCTCCGATGGAGCAGAAATTATTGCAGATATAAAGCACTCTGGCACGCCTTTGCGCAGCGTGCTGGCTCTTTTGTTGTTAGGCGTCGTAGCCGTCGTCTGCGCGTCGCTGGGTATGTGGCAGTTGAACCGGGCCGCAGAACGCGATGCCCTTCACGATGCCATCGAACGGGGGCGCCTGCAAGCACCCATCAGCCTTTCAGGGGCCACACGTCCGGCCGACCTCATTCCCTGGCGCACAGCAAGCTCGCAAGGATACTGGTCGCACCCGCACACGGTATTGCTGGAAAACCGCAATCTCGACGGCAGGCCAGGCTACTGGGTGGCAACACCACTTTTGCTTGCATCTTCCGCATCTGGCAGCGGACAGGCTGATTCCAACCCTGCCGTGCTGGTTTTGCGCGGCTGGATTGAGCGCGACATGCAGGCAGGTTCCGTATCACCGGCCATCCTTCATGAAGAAGGCCTGGTTCAAGTACAGGGCGAGCTGCACACCCATGTCCCGCGCATTTTCGAACTCTGGGATTGGGCGGGCGGCAAGGCCACGCATCTGCCCGGGGCTTTACCCCTGGAAAGCGGCGCCCTGCCCCGGGTACAGAATCTGGATCTAACTGACTACTCTCAGGCAACAGGCCTGCGCATGTTGCCCATCGTATTGGCGCAAACCCAAGACAGCACCGTTATTGCGTCAGCCGGCCAATCTGCCGGGGTTTCAACATTGGCTGGCACGCCAGGCGACGCAGCCTCCCTGCAGCGCGAGTGGCCCGGCCCTTCGCTCGACTCCGATCAAAACCGGGGCTACGCGTTGCAATGGTTCAGCTTCAGCGTCATCGCAGTCCTGGCCGCGCTGTACATAGCGCGCAGGCTGCTGATGCGCGGGCTGGCCCGCAGCAAGCAGTAAGGAAACACCATGATCGTCAATGAAGTTGAACGTTCCACCACAAGCTTGCAGTCGTCTGACCAGGCTGGCCGGCATCAGCCACCCAAGCGCAGCATGTGGCCGCTCTACGCCATTTTGCTGATGGCGCTTTCGCCGGTGGTGGCCGCCTTGCTGGCCTATTTCATGCCGCAATTGGGCTTGCGTCCCGACGGACACAATAATTATGGCCAGATCCTTGACCCTCAACGCCCCCTACCCTCGGCGCAAGCTCTGCCGCTGACCACGCTGGAAGGCGCCCCCTTCGATCTGAGTTCTTTGCTCGGTCAATGGGTGTTGGTAAGCGCTGATGAATCCGCCTGCCCGGAATCCTGTGTGCGCAAGCTTTTCATTCTGCGCAATTCACATGCAAGCCAGGGCAAGAATGTGGATCGCCTGTCGCGCGTGTGGTTCGTCACCGATCAGGGCGAAGTCCCTCAGCAGGTCCTTGATGCTTATGTGGGCACCCACATGTTGCGGGCCGACCCGCAGGCTTTGAAAGCCTATCTGGCCGCCGGGCACACCGGCGCGCAGGCAAGCAATACCCTGCGCAACCACATGTGGATCATTGACCCCCTGGGCAACTTGATGATGGAATTCCCCCCTGATGCCGACCCGATCGAGGTACGCGACGACATTGTGAAGCTGCTGAAGCATTCACGCATTGGTTGAGAAAGATATGGCCATGCCCAAGTTCGAGCAACGTTACCGGAAACTGGTCTTCCTGACCTGGTTCCTCACCCTGGACCTGATCATGTTCGGCGCTTTCGTGCGCCTGACGGATTCCGGTCTGGGTTGCCCGGACTGGCCCGGTTGCTATGGTCAATTCAGCCCGGTAGGCGCAGCCACCCATATCCGCGAGGCCTTCGCAGCCATGCCACATGGGCCGGTGAGCTTCCCCAAGGCCTGGATTGAAATGGTGCACCGCTACGTCGGCGCCCTGCTGGGCATGCTGATC
This sequence comes from Burkholderiaceae bacterium, assembly GCA_041678385.1. Taxonomy (GTDB): domain Bacteria; phylum Pseudomonadota; class Gammaproteobacteria; order Burkholderiales; family Burkholderiaceae_B; genus Yanghanlia. Next base: position 4,360 of record JBAYOJ010000007.1, read on the forward strand.
ATTGTCATTTCCTGGATGGCCTGGCGTCATCGCAAGGCGCTGGGCCATTCGCCGGCACTGGCCATTGCCACCCTCGCCGCCGTATGCCTGCAAGGTGCTTTTGGTGCGTGGACGGTCACCATGAAGCTGATGCCGCTGATCGTCACTACGCATTTGCTGGGCGGCATGATACTGCTGGCGATGATGACCTGGCTGGCTGCCCGCGAAAAGCGTCACGCCCCCATTATTTCCACCGAACTGCGCTGGAAGCCCTGGGCCGTGGGTGGCCTGCTGCTGCTATTTATACAGGTGGCGCTGGGCGGCTGGGTCAGTACCAATTATGCTGCGCTGGCCTGCATGGATTTCCCAACCTGCCACGGCAGCTGGCTGCCGCCCATGGATCTGGCCAGCGGCTTCTCATTGATCCGGGGGCTGGGCGAACTTCCATCCGGTGAAGTCATTTCTCAGGATGCGCTCACCGGCATCCACTGGGTGCACCGGAATTTCGCTGTCCTTGTCTTTATCTGGCTGGGGGCACTGGCATGGCGGCTGCGCCAATCTCCAGGTCTGGGCGGGCCCTCCCGGCTGATCCTGGCCCTGCTGGTCGCCCAACTGTTCACCGGTCTGACCACCATTTTTTTCGAATGGCCATTGCTGATCGCCGTGTTGCATAACGGCGGCGCTGCCGGCCTGGTATTGGCATGCACCACGATGTGCGCACGCCTCTACGACGTTTCCAAGCAAGGAGTCCCTCATGACCACTCTCAGCATGCAACCGCAAAGCCTGCTGCGGCAATATCTCGTCCTGACGAAGCCGCGGGTCACGCAGCTGGCCGTGTTCTGTGCCGTGATAGGCATGTTCCTGGCAGCACCGGGGCTACCTGATGCCGGGAAGGTCATTGCCGCAACAATAGGCATCTGGTTATTGGCGGCAGCGGCCTTTGCAGTGAATTGCCTCATCGAACGCGAAATCGATGCCCGCATGCTGCGCACAGCACGACGGGCCACTGCCAGGGGGTCCATCACCCCGATACAGGTGATGATTTTTTCGGGGCTGCTGGGCGCGGCAGGCATGCTGGTGCTCTATCACTTGGTGAATCCGCTGACCATGTGGCTGACCTTCGCCACCTTTGTCGGATACGCCATCATTTACACCATGATTCTGAAGCCGCTCACACCTCAGAACATCGTCATCGGCGGGCTCTCGGGCGCCATGCCGCCCGCCCTGGGCTGGGCAGCCGTGGCCGACGCCGTACCTGCGCAGGCCTGGCTGCTGGTGCTGATCATCTTCATCTGGACGCCCCCCCACTTCTGGGCGCTGGCCCTGTATCGCAACAACGACTACAAACGGGCCGGGCTACCTATGCTGCCAGTCACCCATGGGCAACAGTTCACGCGCTTGCATATCCTGCTCTACAGCGTGGCCCTGTTCGCCGCCAGCATCCTGCCCTTCATCATCCGCATGAGCGGCCCGCTGTATCTGGTTTCGGCCGTAGCCCTCAGCGGCCTGTTCGTCTGGCGTTCGTGGCAGCTGTATCAGCATTACACCGACGAACGCTCACGCGGCTTGTTCCGCTACTCCATCGTGTACCTCGCCCTGCTCTTCGGCGCGCTACTGGTCGATCACTGGGTGGTTTAAAGAAAAACGAAAATTGGGGACAGACCACGATTTCTTTCAGAAATCGTGGTCTGTCCCCAATTTTCTGTCCCTCATTAAAAAAAAAGGACACCGTTGGAGGTGTCCCGGAAAACATCCGCTTCGAAAGGGAGGGGAAGAGGAGAAACATGAAGCGGATGGCAGACGAAATAAACGACTATCCGCTATTTACTTGCGTCCATGTTTGTTGGGCTACGTGAATGCGACTTGGTTCCCCGATCGCCCATTGCAGATGCATCCAAATGTGTATCAACGCGACCCAGCCGCGGCAAGCAGGCTTCAGTCGGCCGGTTGCAGTGCCACCCGCAGCTTCTTGAAAGCGGCGGCTTCAATCTGACGGACGCGCTCGGCAGAGATCCCGTATTCGGCGGCCAGTTCCATGAGGGTCATGCCGCCGTCATCCTGAAGCCAGCGGGCTTCGACGATGCGCCGCGAGCGCGGGTCGAGCGTTTCGATGGCATCGGCCAGCCCCTGCCCATGCAGCGTATCGATGGCGCGGCGCTCAAGTACCTGAGAGGGTTCTTGCTGGCCTTCGTCTGACAGATACGAAATCGGTGCAAAGGTTTCGTCGTCGTCAGCCGGGGCTTCGAGTGCAAGTTCACGGCCCGACATGCGGACTTCCATTTCGCTGACGTCTTCGGGCCGGACGTTCAGTTCGCGCGCAATTTCATTGACCTGCTCAGTATCGAGCGTGCTGCCGTCCGGACGCATGCGCCGCAGATTGAAAAACAGCTTGCGCTGCGCCTTGGTGGTGGCCACTTTGACCAGCCGCCAGTTGCGAATGATGTATTCGTGGATTTCAGCCTTGATCCAATGGACGGCAAACGACACCAGGCGAACGCCGCGTTCGGGGTCGAAGCGTTTTACGGCTTTCATGAGGCCGACGTTGCCTTCTTGAATGAGATCGGCATGCGGTAAGCCATAGCCCAGGTACTGGCGGGAAATAGACACCACCAGCCGCAGATGCGACATGATGAGCTGACGGGCGGCTTCAAGATCCGAGTTGTCACGCAAGCGCTGCCCGAGGGAGACTTCCTGTTCCGGCGTGAGCAGGGGCACACGATTGACGGCGCTGATGTAGGCTTCAATCGTGCCCAGGGCACCGGGATTGGAAATGGCGACCGCCAGATTGTTCTGGGGCGCAAGGGTAAGAGCTTGAGTATTTTGAGTCATCGGATGGCGGTTCCTCGCAAGAAATTCCATTAACAACCAGATGTTAGCACTCGAAGGCCGAGAGTGCTAATACCAGTTAGACGGAATATTATCCATCAAGTTCCCATATATGGAAAAGACAGCAAGAAACGCAGCTGGGAAAAGGCGTCGGGGCCAGAAAATCACTGGCCCCGAAGCGCCTTTCAGGACCTACTGCTACAGCCGCTCCGCATGGAACACCAGGTGGTCGTCCATGAAGGTGCTGATGAAGTAATATCCGTGGTCATAACCTTCGTGACGTCGCAAGGTCAGTGGCTGACCGGCCTTGGCGCAGGCCGCTTCAAAGGCTTCCGGGTTCAGCTGGTTTTCCAGGAAATTATCCGCCAGCCCCTGATCAATGAGGATCCCGCCTGGATAGGGCCTGGACGATGCCGCCATCAACTCTGATGCATCGTGCTTCGCCCAAAGGTCGCGATCTTCACCCAGATAACCAGTGAAGGCTTTTTCGCCCCACGGGCACTGCGAAGGCGCCGCAATAGGCGCAAAGGCCGACACTGAGCGATATTGCCCAGGGTGCCGCTGCGCCAGTACCAGCGCCCCATGCCCGCCCATGGAATGGCCGAAGATGCCGGCGCGTTTCGGGTCGCCAGGCAATTGGCTGGTAGCGATCTTGAAAAGCTCGTCGGCCACATAGCTTTCCATGCGATAGTGGCGCGCCCAGGGGCCCTGGGTGGCATCAAGATAAAAACCCGCCCCAGTACCAAAATCCCAGTCGTCGTCTTCGCCGGCCACGCCGGCACCGCGCGGGCTGGTATCTGGCGTTACAAGCATAAGACCCAGCTCGGCGGCACGTCGCTGTGCGCCGGCCTTGATCATGAAGGTTTCTTCCGTGCAAGTCAGACCCGCCAGGTAGAACAGCACCGGTACCCGGCCCTGTTCCGCCTGGGCCGGCAGGAACACGGAAAAGTTCATGGGCAGGCCAACGGCGCTGGAAGCATGCCTGTAGAAAGTCTGGGTGCCGCCAAAGCATCGATGACGGCTGATTACCTCAAGGGTATCGGTCGACATTGATGATTCCTTATCTTCAGTAGAGCACTACGGAGCGAATGGATTCGCCGCGTTTCATGAGGTCGAAACCTTCGTTGATGCGTTCCAGTGGAAGGGTGTGGGTGATGAGATCGTCAATGTTGATCTTGCCATCCATATACCAATCGACAATGCGCGGCACGTCCGTGCGGCCTCGGGCACCACCGAAAGCTGTACCTTTCCAGACCCGCCCGGTTACCAGCTGGAACGGACGAGTGGAGATCTCGGCGCCCGCTTCTGCCACGCCGATGATAATGGACTGGCCCCAACCACGATGGCAGCATTCCAGGGCCTGGCGCATCACCTGCGTGTTGCCGATGCATTCGAAGGAATAGTCCGCACCGCCATCGGTGAGCTGAATGATGTGATCGACAACGTTTTCCACTTCATTGGGGTTGACGAAATCAGTCATGCCGAACTGGCGCGCCATGGCTTCACGTTCGGGGTTGAGGTCCACGCCGATGATCTTGTCGGCACCCACCATGCGCGCGCCCTGGATGACGTTCAGGCCAATCCCGCCGAGGCCGAACACCACCACATTGGCCCCTGCCTCGACCTTGGCAGTAAACAGCACTGCGCCCAGGCCGGTAGTCACGCCGCAGCCTATGTAGCAAATCTTGTCAAAGGGGGCATCGCTGCGTACCTTGGCCAGCGCGATTTCCGGCACCACAATGTGGTTGGCGAAAGTTGACGTGCCCATGTAGTGATGTATCGGCTTGCCGTCGATGCTGAATCGGCTGCTGCCGTCGGGCATGAGCCCCTTGCCCTGGGTAGCACGTATGGCCGTGCACAGATTGGTCTTCTGAGACAGGCAGGATTTGCACTGGCGGCATTCCGGCGTGTAAAGCGGCACAACGTGATCACCCGGCTTGAGCGATGTGACACCAGCGCCGACTTCCAGAACGACGCCCGCACCTTCATGGCCAAGAATGGCGGGAAACAGGCCTTCCGGGTCTGCCCCCGACAGCGTGTAGTAGTCCGTATGGCAGATGCCGGTGGCTTTGATTTCCACCAATACCTCGAATGCCTTGGGACCTTGCAGCTCGACTTCCTCAATGGTCAGGGGGGATCCGGCCTTCCAGGCCACAGCTGCTTTGGTTTTCATGCGTTCTCCTAGACATCGGGATGACCGGTCGGCATCCCCGAAAGCTTTGATGTTAAATGATTCATGCAGGGGATCAATACTGGGCCGCTTTCCCCGTCAGGGCGATACCGGCGCGCAGCATTAAGTAAGAACAGCCGTCCAGCGCCCGCTGGAACAGATTTCGTTTCTTCAGGTGCTCGACCGTCACAACACGGGAATTGCTGCTCATTTCATCTTCCAGGGCTTGCTTCAGCACATGCGAAAAGCCTGCATCATCGATGAAGACATTGGCTTCCCGAGCCAGCAGCAGGCTGAAGGGGTCAAGATTGGACGACCCCACCATGGCGCACTCGTCGATGACTGCCACCTTGGCGTGCAGATAGCTTGCCATGTATTCGTGGATTTCCAGGCCCTCTGCCAGCAAGTCGTTATACATGTAGCGGCAGGCCCGATACTGCATGGCGTATTCCGAACGGCCTTGCAACAGCAGCCTAACCCTGACCCCCCTGCCGGTAGCCAGACGCAAAGCCTTGCGCAGCCGTCGGCCCGGGAAAAAATAGGCATTGGCGATCAGCACCTCGTGTTGGGCCCTACCCAGAGCTTTCAGGTAGACATCCTCAATACGTTGCCGAAAGCGCAGATTGTCACGCAGTACCATGGCTGCGCGCATGCCATCGGCTACGGGCTGGTGACGGGCCTGGCGCTGGGCCAGCAATCTTTCCCCCCATTTTTGAAAGCGCTGGTAGAAACTGGCTTCGTCTTCGCTGCGACGCCAGCTCATGCGCAGCCACAGTGCCCGCTGCGAATGCACAATATCGTCAACGATGGGGCCGCGAATCTCGACGGCAAAGTCAAAACGCGGCCTCGGCCCCTTGCCATCGTTAGGCACATCCTCGTAATCATCCAGGATGTTGATCCCACCCACAAAACCGACACGGCCATCAACCACGCAGGTCTTGCGATGCATGCGACGCAGGCGACGCAAATCAAAATGTGCCTGTCTCAGGCCACGGGGTTCCGGGCGATAAACGCGATGGTGCACACCGCTATCGGTAAGCAGGTCGCACACATCGTAGGCCGTATCGTTGCAACCGAAGCCATCCAGCACCACCCTGACTTTGACACCCCGGACAACGGCCCGACGCATGGCATCGATCACACGATAGCCAGTGGCATCCAGATTGAAGATGTAGGTTTCAAGATGCACGTAATACTGCGCAGCATCAATGGCAGTAATAAGGGCCGGGAAATATTCCTCGCCGTTGTGCAGCAAACGAATGTCATTGCCTTCCCGCCACCGCAGCTTGAGACGAGGTGTGAGAAATTCTGGCCTGCGGCCACCGCGCTGAGGCGACGTAGGCTCAGGGGAGCTCAAGTTCGGCGAAGAGGGGCGCATGATCAGAGATCTGCCGCCAGGGCATGCCGTGCAACACCCGTGCATGCCGCACGGCAAAACCGCGCTGGTAAATGCGGTCGAGCCGCAGCCACGGGAAAGCCGCCGGGAAGGTACGCGGTGGCGGCGTCAAACGGGCTGCCCCATTGGCACCGAGTTCGTGCACTTTTTGCGCAAGAGTGTTGGGGCGCATGGGCGCCAGCGAGTCTCGCAAGCGCCGCAACAACCGGGGGTCGCGAGCCTGAGGCGCCACCGCAAAAACCTCGTACAGGCCCAGTTGCTGCACAAATAGCGGCGCCAGCCGGTTATTCCAGTCGTTGAAGTCGCCGGCGATAAGCACCGGCTCGTCTTCTGGCACCAGACGCTTGATGCGTTCCACCAGCGCCGCTACCTGACGTGAACGACCACCGGCAAACAGGCCCAGATGCACCACCAGGCAATGCACCGGTGTTTCGTTGATTTCAACCACGGCATGAAGCAGGCCGCGCTGTTCCATACGGTGGTCGGAGACATCCTGGTTTTCGTACTGAAGCACGGGGAAGCGCGACAACAGGGCATTGCCATGATCGGTACGGGAACGCACTGCGTTGCACCCATAGACCGCCTGCATGCTGAGCACCGCCGCCAGCGACTCGTGCTGCCCGTCAAGCTTGTAGCGTTGCTCGTTGCGACCCTGCACTTCCTGCAGGAAGAGCAGGTCGGGACGCAGGTTGTACAGCCCCAGACGAAGTGCCGTCAGCGATTCGCGGATGCCCGTCGCTGAACGGCCCTTATGGATGTTGTAGCTGACGACCCTGAGAACGGTCACCTGCGGAGTGCTCCTATTTTGCTTCGACGTTGCGCAAACGGATGTGCAGTTCGCGCAACTGCTTTTCATCGACTGCGGAAGGTGCCTGAGTCAAGAGGCACTGGGCCCGCTGGGTCTTGGGGAAAGCGATGACGTCACGAATGGACTCGGCGCCAGCCATCATGGTGACCAGACGATCCAGCCCAAATGCCACACCGCCATGGGGCGGTGCGCCGTATTGCAGGGCGTCCAGCAAAAAGCCGAACTTCTGCCGGGCTTCTTCGTCGCCGATATTCAGGGCGCGGAACACCTTGCTCTGGATTTCGGCACGATGGATACGGACCGACCCGCCACCGATTTCCCAACCATTCAACACGATATCATAGGCCTTGGCCAAAGCACGCGATGGGTCGGTTTCCAGCAGGTCTTCGTGGCCATCCTTGGGGCTGGTGAAAGGGTGATGGGCAGCAAAGTAGCGGCCTTCTTCCTCGTCATATTCGAACATGGGGAAGTCAACCACCCACAGCGGCTTCCAGCTTTTTTCGAACAGGCCGTTTTCACGACCGAATTCGCTGTGGCCGATCTTGACACGCAACGCGCCTATGGCGTCGTTGACCACGCGCGCCTTGTCTGCGCCAAAGAAGATCAGATCGCCGCTTTGCGCACCCGTACGTTCCATCACGCCCTTCAGCGCATCCACATGGATGTTCTTTACGATAGGCGACTGCAGCCCTTCGGGGACGGCAGCCGCATCATTGACTTTGATGTAGGCCAGACCCTTGGCACCATAAATGCCGACGAACTGGGTGTAGCTGTCGATTTCACTGCGGCTCATGGTGGCGCCCCCGGGCACGCGCAGGGCAACCACACGCGAAGCCGGGTCATTGGCAGGCGCCGCAAACACCTTGAAGCCAACATCCTTCATCAGATCATCGACGTCGACGAGTTCCAGCTTCACGCGCAGGTCGGGCTTGTCGGACCCAAAGCGGCGCATGGCTTCTTCCCAGGTCATGGTAGGGAAGCTTGCCGGCAACTCGACCTGCTGCACGGCTGAGAACACATGGCGCAGCATGCCTTCGAAAATGGCGCGGATTTCCACCTCGTTCAGGAAGGAGGTTTCGCAGTCGATCTGGGTGAACTCAGGCTGGCGGTCGGCGCGCAGGTCTTCGTCGCGGAAGCACTTGGTGATCTGATAATAGCGGTCGAAACCCGCGACCATCAGCATCTGCTTGAACAGCTGCGGCGATTGCGGCAGCGCGAAGAACTCGCCTGCATTCACCCGCGAAGGCACGAGGTAGTCGCGTGCGCCTTCAGGCGTGCTCTTGGTGAGCATAGGAGTTTCGATGTCAATGAAGCCGAGCTGATCCAGATACTTGCGCACTTCCATGGCGACGCGGTAGCGCAGCATCAGATTGTGCTGCATCTGCGGACGGCGCAGGTCGAGCACCCGATGCGTCAGGCGTGTGGTCTCGGAAAGGTTGTCATCGTCCAGCTGGAAGTGCGGCGTCACCGAAGCATTCAGGATTTCGATCTCGCGGCAGAGGATTTCAACCTCACCCGATGCCAGCTCGGTATTGAGGGTGCCTTCCGGCCGCTCGCGTACCAGGCCCGTAACCCGCACGCAAAATTCATTACGTATGCGTTCGGCTGTTTCGAAGGCGGACTCGTTGTCTGGATCGACAACAATCTGAGCCAGGCCGGCGCGGTCGCGCAGGTCGATGAAAATGACACCGCCGTGATCGCGGCGGCGGTGAACCCAACCGAATAAAGTAACGGTCTGGCCCATCTGGGCTTTGCTGACCTCGCCCGTGTAGCAGGTACGCATCAAGGATGACTCCATAAAAAATTCTGTAATGTTTTCACGCGGGGTGGCCAGACGAATCATCGGCCGTGGACGACTGCGACGCACCCTGAACGCCGGCCCCCGGCACGCCCGCCACCCCGTAAGGGCCCGGCGCTCGCGGCTCGGGAGCCACCACACCCATCGAAATAATGTACTTGAGGGCGGCATCGACAGTCATGTCGAGTACATGGACATCGCCGCGAGGCATCATCAGGAAAAAACCCGATGTGGGGTTGGGGGTCGTGGGAACGTACACGCTCACGTAATCGCCCTGCAAGCGGTCGGCCACTTCCCCGGACGGGGCACCGGTCAGGAAGGCGATGGTCCATGCGCCCTGACGCGGGTACTGCACCAGCACCGCTTCGCGAAACGCCTGGCCATTGGGAGCAAGCACGGTATCGCTGACCTGCTTGACCGAATTATAAATGGATCGCACCAGGGGTATGCGCCCCAACAGGTCTTCCCAGCGTTCAAGCAGACTGCGGCCGATGAAGTTGGCACCCAAAAGACCCGTCATGAAAACCACCAGCAGGACAACGAGCAACTGAAAGCCCGGAATCTGCAGACCGAAGAGCGAACGGGATGTCAGAAAGGCAGGCACGATGCCTTCGAGGGTGTCTATCAGCAGGCCCAGCACCCAGACCGTGATGACCAACGGTATCCAGATGAGCAGGCCTGTGATGAAGTACCGCTTGATGTGGCGCATGCATGCCTGCCAGGGGTTCAGGCGGACGAGGCGGGCGCCGTACTGGAAGCCGCCGCGGAAGAACCGCTGCCTGTGGAGGCCGAGGCTGAGCCTCCTTCCGAAGCCGCCGGCTTGCCGGAAGCGCCATTATTGCGGAAATCCGTGACATACCAGCCCGAACCTTTCAGCTGGAACCCTGCGGCGGTAACCTGCTTGACATAGGTTTCCTGACTGCACTCGGGGCAGACGGTAAGAACCGGATCCGACATCTTCTGAAGCACATCCTGCTCGTGATTGCAGGCGCTGCACTTGTAAGCGTAGATAGGCACGACAATGTATCCTGATATAAAAAGGATATTGGAAACACGCAACCGCGCCATCAAGGGGCGCGGTTGCCTGAAAACTTCGTGATTTTACCCGTTTGGACGCAAGCCCGGGTAAATAGGCTCAGCCCTGTGCAATCAGGAACATGGTCGCGGCAATCAGGGTGGGAGGCATTGCCGCGGCAAGCAGCTTCAGGGGCGAGATGGCACCGTCGGGGAAAGTGCTCTTGAGAATTGCAAACCCGGCCGGGTTGGGTGCATTGGCAATGACAGTCAAGCCGCCCCCCGTCACTGCGCCGGCTACCAGCATGTAGCGCCAGGCTTCGGAAGTGCCTTCCACCAGCGAGCCTAAGTAAGTCAGCGCAGCGTTGTCGGTCATGGCGGTCAGGGCAGTCGCCCCCCAATAGAGCACCGCAGGCGACAGGCCGCCCAGCAGATCTTGAAGCCACCACTTCTGCATGCCGCCCAGCACCACCAGACCGGCCAGAAAGAAACCGACCATCAAGCCTTCGCGGATCATCAGCGGGTTCTGATAGCGGCTATAGGCATAGGCATAGCCGATGAAAAGCAGCAACAAGCCCAGGAACAACGACATATGGTGGGCCGACAGCACAATGCCCACCAGAAAAGCGATATGGATGGCCATCACGATGAACGGCACCGGCGGCCGCTGTTCTTCGGTCGTGTCGGACACGCCAATTGAGCCATCCAGCAAATACTTGCGGCACACGATGGTGACCAGACCGGCGCTAAGGATCACGGCAACAACGGCCCGCCAGCCGAAATGCGTAGCCATATAAGCGCTATCCCAGCCAAAGGTGGACGCCACCATGAGCACGGGCGGTGCGGCATAGGCGGTCAACACGCCACCGATGGATATATTCACGAACAGCACGCCCAGCGTCAGATATTTGAAACCCTCCTGACCATGGCGGCGGAAATAAGCATCACGCAGCAGCAGCGCGGCCAGCGTCATGGCGGCGGGTTCGGTGATGAAAGAGCCCGCCAGCGGGACAAAAGACAGAATCACGAAATACATGGCCAGCTCGCGGCGCATCGGCAACGCCCTGGCCAGGGCTTTCACCAGAATGTCGACCACGGCAATGATGGGCCGGCTGGCCGCAACAACCATGATGGCAAACACAAAGGCCGGCTCGGTAAAGTTGCTGGAGTCAACATAGGCCACTGCCGGGCCCACACCCACGAAGACCACCATGAAGGCGACCAGCACGGCGGCCCACACACCAAATACGGCTTCGACTTCGGATAGCAGATGCCACATACCGGCATTCGGCCCGCCCTTGTTGGCCATGCGGGCAAATACCGGAACAGAGAAAGTATGGATGATGGCCAGTACAAAAAGCGCCGTGGCCAGATATTCGATAAAACCGCTCATGCTGTCAGGAACCTTGTTGAATCGTAATTGATGTGGAGGGATTTTCGCATGACCCGCCCGTTGCGCCCGAACGACGGTCTTCAAGGATCATACGTGCGCCCTTTTCGGCGATCATCATAGTCGGTGAATTGGTATTGCCTGAAGTGATGGTCGGCATGATAGAGGCATCCACCACCCGCAACCCACCGACGCCATGCACCCTGAGCCTGGCATCAACCACCGCGCCATTACCCGAACCCATACGGCACGTGCCCACGGGATGAAAGATCGTGGTGCCGATATCGCCGGCAGCCAGTTCAAGGTCGGCCCGTTCCTGAACCTGCCCGCCTGGCCGGTATTCTTCCGGCTGGAACCTGGCCATGGCCGATTGCGACATAATGCGCCGGGTCAGACGGATACTGTCGGCAGCCACCTGGCGATCTTCTTCCGTACTGAGGTAGTTGCAAAGGATTTCGGGTGGGTCCCCCGCGTGGGGGCTGCGAATGCGGACATGGCCTCGGCTGCTGGGCCGAAGATTACACACCGAAGCCGTCATGGCAGGGAAGTCGTGCAGGTTCTCGCCGAATTTTTCCAGCGAAAGCGGCTGCACATGGTATTCGACATTGGCCCGGTCGTATTCGGGGCTGGAGCGGGCAAAAGCGCCCAGTTGCGAAGGTGCCATGGTGAGTGGGCCACGCTTGCGCAGGTAATACTGCAGCCCCATGGACGCCTTGCCCCACAGGGAAGCAGCCATCGTGTTCAGAGTGCGCGCATTGCTCAGCTTGTAGATCAGGCGCAATTGAAGATGGTCCTGCAGGTTGGCGCCCACACCCGCCAGGTCGTGCACGACAGGCAAGCCCAGACTGGCAAGATAGCGCCCCGGGCCTACCCCCGATAGCTGCAACAACTGCGGTGAACCTATGGCCCCTGCCGCCAGGATGACTTCGGCATGCGCCCGGCCATAGCGCTGTTCGCCATCCTGCAGAAAATGCACACCGACCGCCCTGCGCCCGTCGAACTGTATGCGTTGTGCATGGGCCTGAGTACGTACTGTCAAGTTGGGGCGCCCCATGATAGGGTGCAGAAAGGCGCGCGCTGCCGTCCAACGCACACCGCGACGCTGGTTGACCTCGAAATACGAGCAGCCTTCGTTGTCGCCCTGATTGAAGTCGGCAATGGAAGGGATGCCCGCCTGGGCCGCTGCCTGACGAAAGGCATCCAGCACATCCCAGGACAAACGCTGGCGTTCGACGCGCCATTCGCCACTGTCGCCGTGGAACTCAGAGGCCCCAGCATGATGGTCTTCCATCTGCTTGAATAGCGGCAGAACATCGCCCCAAGCCCAACCTACGTTGCCCTGGGCTGCCCAGCCATCGTAATCGGCCGCCTGCCCACGCATGTAGATCATGCCGTTGATGGCCGAACTACCGCCCAGCACACGACCACGCGGATAACCCAGCGAACGCCCGTTCAAGCCGGGATCGGGTGCCGTGACATAGCACCAGTCAGTGCGCTGATTACCGATGCAATAAAGATAGCCCACTGGAATGTGTATCCAGCGCCAATCGTCGCGCCCCCCTGCTTCCAGCAGCAGGACGCGGATATTTGGGTCGGCCGACAGGCGATTGGCCAGCAGGCAGCCTGCCGAGCCTGCGCCCACGATGACGTAATCGAATTCCGACCCGCCGTCTGAAGACTTATCGTCATGCCCGGCATCCCCAGGCGCGGCCAAGCTTGCGCCCGGGCTGGTGCTCCCCATGCCTAACCTCCTTTTGTTTATGTTCTTGTTATGTATTTTTATTGCCGCCGACACTGACGGCCAGGCCTTGCAAGTGCTACGCCATCTGAGCCATAACCTTACAACGGCAGGACCGTCCCTGCCAGTGCGGCCAACACCATCATGACACCCACCGCCATGTTCGAGCGGAACAACATAAAGCTGCGGTCCGGCCGCTTGATGCTGAAAACACTCAACTGCCAGATAAAGTGCAGGGCGATGGCCGCCATCACGACGTAGTAAGGCCAGCCCAGAGCCATGGCCCACCCAGCATACACCCATAACGCCGTGGTCGCGGCGTAAAACCCGCCAATCCACAGTTTGCCACGGTCGCCGAAACGCATGGCGGTGGAATGCAGCCCCAGCCGCAAGTCGTCGCGCAGATCAACGTAGGCATAGATGGAGTCGTATCCGACCTGCCACAACACCGCGCCCAGCCACATTGCCCAGGCAGCCAGCGGCACGATATCGCGCGTGTCGGACCAGGCCATCAGCATGCCCCAGTTGAAGGCAATACCCAGAACTATCTGCGGCCAGTTGGTGAAGCGTTTGCACAAGGGGTAGATGATGACGATGGGCACGAGAATGACCGCCAGCCAGCGGCTGTACTCGTTGATGGCCAGCAGCAGCAAGGCGCAGACACATAATTGCGCGAACACGAACCAGAGCGCGTTCCGCAGACTGAGCTGGCCGCTGGTCAGCGGCCGGAAACGGGTACGCTCAACCTTGCTATCGATGTCGCGATCAAAAATGTCGTTGAAGCAGCAGCCCACCCCACGCATCAGGAAGGCACCCAGGCAGAAAATGAATAATCGCCAAAGCGTGGGCAGCCCGTCGGCGGCCTGGATCAGCGCTGTTACGGTGGGCAGCAGTGTCAGCCAGGTGCCCACCGGACGGTCGAGACGGCAAAGGCGCGCGTAAGGCCCCCACGAACGTGGCAGCCAGCGCTCCACCCAGTCATCCGGCCTCATGTCGGCGAGGTCGGGGATCGGTGGACGCGTGTTCTTCGAAGGGCTGTTTTCTGTGGGTGTTGCCTGATTCATGTGCTGCAGGAGGATTCCATTTTCAGTTGGTGCAAAGTGGGTCGCCCTGCGAGGGCGGAGTCAACTTTCGCGGATAAGCTCACCCAAAGTGGCGATACCTTCGCGGATCCGCTGTTCAGACACTGTGACGAAACTCAGCCGCAAAGTGTTGGCCCGAGGCTGACCCGCGTAAAAAGGCGCGCCCGGAACGAAAGCCACATTGCGCTCAATGGCCCTTTCAAGCAGGCGGCTGCCGTCAAGATGTTCAGGCAGGTTGACCCAGACGAACATACCACCTTCCGGACGCGTCCAGGATGCTGTGGCCGGGAAATGTTCGTCCATGGCATCAAGCATGTAATGGCATTGCTGCTTGTAGAGTTCGCGCACCATGGGAAGATGGCGGTCGAGGAAGCCGTCTTTGATGGTTTCATAGACGGCCATTTGCGAGACCGTGGCCGTATGCAGATCGGTAGCCTGCTTGATCTGCACCAGCTTGGAAATAATGGGGCGCGGCGCCACGATATAGCCTAGCCGCAACCCGGGCGCCAGCACTTTGGAAAACGTCCCCAGACGCACCACGGTGGCACCTACTTTGCGGCCCAGTGCCAGCAGCCCGGGCAGGGGCTCGCCCGCATAGCGGAGTTCGCCGTAGGGGTCGTCTTCGATGATGGGCAATTGCAGGGCTGCACAACGTTCGACCAAAGCCTGTCGACGTGCGAGGTCGAGCGACACGCCCGTGGGGTTCTGAAAGTTGGGCAAGGCATACAGAAAACGGGCCCCGGCCGCCAGCGTATCGGTGATCTGTTCGGGAATGAGCCCACCTTCATCGGTGGGAATGGACGCGTATTCAGGCCCGAACAAAGAGAACGACTGCAGCGCCCCCAGATAACTGGGCGCTTCGACCAGCACCTTGCTGCCTTCATCAATGAAAAGCTTGCCCAGCATATCGAGCGCCTGCTGCGAACCGGACACGATGAGGATTTCATCCAGCGACACATCAGCGCCGCGACGCTTGAAATCGTCGGCTACCCACTGACGCAGGGGGGTATAGCCTTCGGTGGGGCCATACTGAAGTGCCGCCTTGCCATTCTGCTGCAGTACGCGGTTGAAGGCGGCGTTGATTTCTTCCACCGGGAAGCCCCCCGGCGCCGGCAGGCCGCCCGCAAAGGAAATGACTTCCGGACGCTCGGTGACCTTAAGGATCTCTCGAATGGTGGAACTGGTAAGCTGCTGCGCGCGCTGGGAAAATGTATATGGAAGTGTGTACGAATCCATGAACGAGAAATCCAGAAAAAAGAACGGAATCCTCTAGATTACCGCAAACCGGCGACGGGTTCAGCCGCTGCCAGGCCACACTTCATGGCCGGTGCCCAAGCCCAGGCTGAAGCACCGGGTTTCACGCGACTCAGGAAAGGTTCAGGACGTCGGCCATGGCGTCGGTGAAATGCTCTACATTGGCCTGATTCAAGCCCGGCACCGCCACTCGCCCTGAATCTATGACGTAGACACCGTGGCGCTCACGCAAAGCCAGCAATTGCTCGCGCGACAAACCGGTATAGGTGAACATGCCTTGCTGGCGAACGAAATAACTGGCATCGTAAGCAGGGACTTTGGCGCTGAGCTGTTCGTGCACCAGAGTGCGCATCCAGCTCATGCGTTCGCGCATGACAGCCACATCTTCCAGCCAGTTGGCATGCAGGTTTTCATCATTCAGGACGCCGGCCACAATATGGCCGCCATGCCAGGGGGCGCTGGAATAGATGCGGCGGACAATGGCCTTGAGCTGGCCCAGCACAAGTTCGGCTTCGGCTTCCGAACCGCAAACCACCGAAAGCCCGCCGCAACGCTGGCCGTAAACCGAAAGGTTCTTGGAAAACGAATTGGCCACCAGGAAAGTCAGCCCGGCATCGGCCATGGCACGGACGGCATACGCGTCTTCGTCCATGCCCACCCCCATGCCCTGATAGGCCATGTCCAGAAAGGGGATGAGACCACGCTCGCCCAGCACAGTGATGACCTCATCCCACTGACTGGTGGAAAGGTCGACACCAGTGGGGTTGTGGCAGCAGGGATGCAGCAGGACGATGCTGCGCGAAGGCAGGCCACGCAGGCAGCTCATCATGGCATCGAAAGCCAGCCCCTTGGTGGCCGGGTCGTAATAGGGGTAGCTGTGGGTGGGCACACCTGCGCCGCCGAAGATGGCGTAATGATTGTCCCAGGCGGGGTCGCTGATCCAGATGCCGCTTTCCGGATAGGCGGCATGCAGTAGATCGGCACCTACTTTGAGCGCGCCCGTGCCGCCCAAGGTCTGGATGGTGGCAACGCGGCCCTGGGCGACGGCTTCGCTGTCGGCGCCGAAGACCACCCGCTGTACGGCGCTGCGATAGTCCGCCAGCCCCTCCATGGGCAGATAAGTGCGGGGCGCCGGGTCAGCGGCCAGCGCCTTTTCCACGGTGGCCACCGACGACAACACGGGGATGCGGCCCTGGTCGTCGTAGTACAGGCCGATAGTGAGGTTGACCTTCTGCGGATGCGTATTCCGGTGAAAGGCATCGTTCAACCCGAAGATGGGGTCGCCCGCGTATGGCTGGAGGTGATCGAACATGATGAAAGAATCCGTATGGAAAAAAACCCAGGGGGCGCTTTTGCCTTGGGGCGGTCTGGCGGCAAAAAAATACGCGCCAGGACACTGTACGCGAAACGCGCAGGCCCATAAAATCACTGCCCGCTTTTTTCTCGTGCCGATGGCTCGCCACTGCAAGCCGTTCGGAAAATCAATGCACACAATTATAAGGACACGGATCGTGATAGTAGAGCGCGAGTTCCATGCCCTGTTTGGCCAACTGGCGGAACAGGGCTTCAGTATGCAGGATGGTCTATTGCCCCAGGACCTGATAGATGGTTTATATGAAGAGGGGCGCCAGGGCTGGAGTAGCGGCGCATTCCGCGCTGCAAGGGTGGGGCCCACCCAGCAGCCCCTGCACTCACCCGCCATCCGGGGCGATACCATCCGATGGCTGGAGCCAGGCCCGGAAAACAGCGCACAGTCCCGATTCCTTGGCTGGGCTGAAGCCTTACGCCACCAGCTTAACAGCCACTTCTACCTGGGGCTGAAGCATTCCGAATTCCACTTTGCCCACTACGATATCGGGCGCGGCTACGCCCGGCACCTGGATCAACACCGCGGCCAGCCCCACCGCCGCATTTCTTTGATTCTTTACCTGACACCCGACTGGCAAGCCGACGACGGTGGTGAACTGTGCGTCTACGCTGCGAATGACCCTGCCAGGGAATGGCAGCGCGTGCAGCCCACACAAGGCCGGCTGGTCGTGTTTCGCAGCGAGCTGCTGCCCCACGAAGTGCTGCCCGCCCGTAAGCCGCGCTGGAGCGTGGCAGGCTGGTTCCGCAGCGACGAACCGCCACCGCAACCCTGATAGCATGCCGCGTTCACGCCAAATGTTTTTCAAACCACGCCAAGGCCTTCTGCCAGCCATCTTTGGCGGCATCCGCCCGGTAGCTGGGGCGGTAATCGGCATGAAAGGCGTGCGGCGCATCGGGATAGATCACGAATTCTGATGCCTTGGCCGCATCGCTGCCCTTGCCCAGGGCAGCTTTCATTTTCTCGACGGTATCCAGCGGGATGCCGCTGTCCTTCTCACCATAAAGGCCCAGTACCGGGGCATTGATGTCTTTGACGACATCAACAGGATGCCTGGGTCGCAATTCGTCGGCGTCGCCAACCAGGCGGCCATACCACGCAACACCCGCCTTGAGCCGCGGATTGTGCGCGGCATACAGCCACACAGCGCGGCCCCCCCAGCAGAAGCCTGTGATCCCCAGCCGATTTACATTGCCGCCGTTCTTACCTGCCCAGGCAACGGTGGCATCCAGGTCGGACATCACCTGTTCGTCGGGAACCTTGTTCACCACCTCGCTGAACAGTCGTGGAATCTCGGTGTATCGGGCAGGGTCTCCCTGGCGCACGAACATTTCCGGCGCAATCGCCATATACCCTTCCCGTGCCAGCCGGCGGCACACATCCTGTATGTACTCATGTACCCCGAAGATTTCCTGAATCACCAGAATAACGGCCGTACCCGTTTTCTCTTCAGGCATGGCGCGGTAAGCGGGAATGGAGCCCCCCTCGACGGGAATGCGTACCTCGCCTGCCACAAGGCCTGCCGCCTCTGTCTTGATGGCGGTCTGCGCTGCGACCGGACCGGCAGCGGCGGCAAAGCCCGCCGCCAGCGAAGTAGCCAGGAACCCTCGCCGATTCAACTGCAAGGGAGGCACGAGACTGTCGTACTCGGCTTGGTGTTGCCCGCGCACCGGCTGGCGAGCAGCATCAGTCGTGTCATTCGTATTGCGTTCCATCGGCGTTCCCCTGTCTGTCATTGAAATGATGCAGCCCGTCCGATTATTCACAAAGCTTGCCATCCCTACAAGGACTTGAATGGGCTGCTGCTGTTCATTTCTTGCCCTGTCCGCCCCCCTTGCCCTTATCGCTCTCATCGACGTGCTCAGGCTTGCCCTTATGAGAAGTCGAAGCGATGTCGTCAAGTTCCTTCTTGCTCATGGATTCATACATCGAACGAGAAGCGCCCTTTAGTTGCTTGACCGGGGTATCACCGCGCTTTGCCGACAAGGCGGCCCCCGCCGCCTTCTGCTGCGCCCTGGATTTCGCTGGCATGGGATCTCCTTTACC
Organism: Burkholderiaceae bacterium; assembly: GCA_041678385.1. GTDB lineage: Bacteria > Pseudomonadota > Gammaproteobacteria > Burkholderiales > Burkholderiaceae_B > Yanghanlia. The sequence continues at coordinate 23,228 of JBAYOJ010000007.1, forward strand.
AAAAACAGCGGGTGAGATTACCGGCACGCCACAGGAAGCGGCCCAGACATGCCGGACGTTTCCCTTACGCCAGCATGTGGGATGCCAGGTCGCCACCTCTTGAAAGTGCGACCAGCTCAATTGTCGCGACAGTGTTGCGACAATGGGTTCATCGGGGAAAGTGGCGGGAACAGGGCTTGCCGCAAGCAGCGATCATTCATTTGTCAAGGAACAGCAATGAAATTCACCCGCACACTGATTGGCATCGCAACTGGTCTGGCTCTCGCACAGGGCGCCGCCGCCATCGATCTTTCCAACGATGACCAGCGTTTCCTGCGCGAAGCAGGCGAAAGCGGCATGCTGGAAATGCAGGCCAGTGAGCTGGCCGTGCAGAAAGCCGAGAACCCGGAGCTCAAGCGCTATGCGGAAATGATGATCAAGGATCATGGCGCCGTCGACCAGGAATTGAAGGCCCTGGCCCAACGCAAGGGCTTCCAGTTGCCTGTCGAACTGGAAGGCGGCAAGCTGCGCCTCATGGAAAACCTGCGCCAGCTGGAAGGCGCAGGTTTCGATGAGGAATATGCCGACGAAGTAGCAGTGGATGCCCACGAAGACGCCGTCGAGCTGTTTGAAGATGCGGCAGAAGACGCGGACGATGATGAGGTAAGGGCCTTCGCAGCCAAACATCTGCCGGCCCTGCAAAACCATCTGGAAATGGGGCGCCAACTGGAAGATCTGGTCGATGACGCCCGCCGCAATGCCGCCTCCAGGCCTGATGCCGCAGCGGTAGGCCCGGCGGGCGAGCCCATCGTCCCCGAAACCCGGCGCTGATGATCGCTTAAGCCGGCGCTACTCTATGAGCGCTGGCGCTCCCCCCCCGCAGCCGTGATGATTTATGCTTGTGCCGGATGCTGTCGCCCTTTCTCAAGGAGGGCGCGGCACGAGACGCCACGGCGGCGCAACCAATAATGTGGAATAGGGGGAGTCATCCATGAAGTACGTTCGTTTCGGTGAAGCAGGTAGGGAAAAGCCAGGCGCGATAGACGCCGACGGCGTGATCCGCGACATTTCCAGCTTGGTGGACGATGTCACGGCAGACGCCATTGCCAGCGGTGCGCTGGACGGCATCACCCATGCCGGACTGGCTGGCCTGCCGGCCGTCGAACAAGGTCTACGCCTTGGCATGCCCTTCACAGGCACACGCAAGTTCCTTGGTATCGGGCTGAACTACCACGATCACGCCCGCGAAATCGGTGCCGAAGCGCCAGCTGAGCCCATCCTGTTCATGAAGGCAGTCAGCAGTCTCAGCGGGCCGAACGACCCAGTGGTGCTGCCGCCTGACTCCCTGAAGTCAGATTGGGAGGTCGAACTGGGTGTGGTGATCGGCAAGCGCGTGCGCAACATCACCGCCGAACAGGCGCTGGATGCCGTCTTTGGCTATTGCCTGGTGAACGATATCAGCGAGCGCGCTTGGCAAATGGAACGCGGCGGCACTTGGGACAAAGGCAAGGGCTGGGACAGTTTCGGCCCCATCGGCCCCTGGCTGGTCAGCCGCGACGAAGTCACCGACCCCCAGACGCTTGACATCTGGCTTGAACTCAATGGCGAGCGCATGCAGTCGGGCAACACCGCCGACATGATCTTCGACGTACGCACGCTGGTAAGTTACCTGAGCCAGTTCATGACGCTGGAACCCGGCGACATCATCACCACCGGCACCCCCGCCGGCGTGGGCATGGGCAGCAAGCCGCAACGCTTCCTGAAAGCGGGCGACATCATGACCCTGGGCTTGGCCGGCCTGGGTGAACAACGCCAGGAAGTGCAGGCCTATCGGCCGGACGAGGCTTGATCATGAATACCGACATCACCGCCCGCCTGGTACGGGCCATTACCTCGGCCGGCGACGGCCCCCTGCCTTCGGAAGCCACGGAAACCACCAAGGCCTGCCTGCTCGACACGCTGGGGGTCGCCATTGCGGGCAGTACTGCCCCCCTGCTGGGCATACTGGACGCTACCCTGGAAACTTTCCAGGGGGCAGCACAGGCAACGCTGTGGACACGGCAGCGCAAGGCCCCGGTGCATGAAGCGGCCCTGTTCAATGGGGCCGCAGCCCATGCCCTGGATTTCGATGACATGCATATTGCTTCCGCCATGCATCCAAGCGCCCCAGTCACCGCCGCCGCAATGGCGGTTGCCGAATACACCCAGGCTGACGGTGCCGCCTTGCTGCGCGCGGCAACCCTGGGCATCGAGGCTGAAATACGCATTGGCGTGGCCGTGAACCCCAGCCACTACCGGCGGGGCTGGCATGCCACCGGGACGCTGGGCCACTTTGGAGCGGCCATTGCCGCGTCCAACCTGATGGGTTTATCGGAAACCCAGACCGTAGCGGCGCTGGGTATCGCCGGCACCCAGGCGGGCGGCCTGAAGGAAACCTTTGGCACCATGACCAAACCCCTGCATGCGGGTATTGCAGCACGCAATGGCGTCATGGCCGCTTTGCTGGCTGCGCGGGGTTTCACCAGCGCTACCGACATACTGGGCGGGCCACAAGGCTTTGGCCAGGCGTTATCGGACGAACCTCAATGGGATGAAGCCCTGTTCAATTGGGATCACAACTCACGGCCGTGGGCGATGTACGAGATTCTGTACAAGATCCATGCTTCATCCTTCTGCACTCAAGCGTTGATTGAAGCCGTGCTGACCTTGAAAGCCGAACACGGGATTGATGCCGGACAGGTAAAAGCCATGCACGGCCAGGTCAGCCATCTTTCCATGGACAACGCGCGCATTGTTGAGCCCAAGACCGGCCTGGAAGCCAAATTCAGCCTGTCGCATGCAATGGCGCAGGCAGTCACATACGGCCATGCCCGGGTGGAAGACTTCACCGATGCCCGGGTTGCTGAACCCACTTTACGCGCACTGCGGGCCAGCACCCACGTCACCCAGGGCAAAGGCGACGGGCTGGCCTGGCCCGAAGCCATTGCCACCATAGAATTGAAGGACGGGCGCAGCGTAGAGGAACACACCGACCTTCGGCAACGCACGGCAACCGCTCAGGACAAATGGCGTGTATCCAGCGCCAAGTTCCTGGATATCACCGCCAGCCGCCTTTCCCAGGAAAGCCAACAGGGCATGCTGCAAAGGGTGCAAGCACTTGACGATGCGCCCGACCTTAGCAGCCTGATTCAACTGCTGCCCTGACATTCCACGTCACGGGCGAGGATGCAGCGACGGTCCCACCGGGCGGCGCGTCGCTGCTTCAGAATTCTGTGTCGTTGAGCAGCCGCAAGACTGACGCATAGGCCGGGTCACGGGCCATTTCCCGAACAATGCTCCGTATGGTTTTATCGACCGTTTTCACCGCCCGTGTGATGGGACGGTTGGCCGCCGAAGCAATCAGCAATTTGGTGTGCATGGTGGGTTTTTCTATGCGCCGGACGACCAGCACGCCTGCGTTCACTTCCCGCTGAACTGCCGAGACAGACAGAACGGTGTGCGCCAGGCCTGCTACAGCAATTTCCCTCATCAGCTCAAGTGTGTCCACCTCATAAGCCACGGTCAGAGTAATACCAGCTTCTTCCGCAGCCTGTTCGACCGTCCTGCGCAGCCCGTGATTCCGGGTGGGCAGAACCAGCGGCACGCCTTGCAGCTCTTTTACTGAAATCACTTCCTGGCTGGCCGCTGCCGGGGCCAGTGAGCTGCGGGCGGACACGAGGGACAGATCAAACATCACCAGGGGATCAACGATGATCTGAGGCGACCGGCGCGCATCGTGCAAAATAGCCAGGTCGATGCGAGCATCCGTCAACCATTCGTGGATATAGCCGCTGTATCCGGTGACCACGTTAAGGCGGATACGTGGGAAGTCACGGTGCAGGGCCGTGACCAGCTTGATGCCGAATATGCCGCAGAATGTGGGCGGCAGCCCGACCGTGACCACGCCCGAAGGGGAAGAGCGCTCATCCTGGAGTTCAAGCACTGCGGATTCCATTTGCCGCAGCAGCGGCCTGAGCTGCTCCAGCAAACGCTCGCCATCGGGTGTAAGGGACACCCCCCTGCCGTGCCGGTACAGCAGTGGCGTACCCCATTCCTCTTCCAGCTTTTTCACTTGCCGGCCAAGCGCAGGCTGGCCTATCCCTATGACAGAGGCGGCCTTGGAAAAGCTTCCGTATTCTGCGATCTGGATCAGATTTGAAATTTGCTTGAGGTCCATATTCCAGCCTTGCAGCGACACCACCAGTGAAAAGCTCCAACCTTGATGGACGCTGCTTTATCCCGCAGCCAAGGGCCACCCAGGCTTGCGCCTGGCCACGTCATCGCCTTTAAAAACCATAGAGTGCAGCGGGGTTATCCACCAGAATGGCACGGGCGGTATCCGCGTCGCACCAACGGTACAAGTTATCAAACAGGACA
>JBAYOJ010000008.1:0-26782 GCA_041678385.1 Burkholderiaceae bacterium
AGAAACCGTCGAAATATTCGAGGAACTGCTCTGCCAGGATGGCGTTGGAAGGGACTTCGCACATCATGATCAGGCGCAGGCCGTTTTCACCGCGCACCAGCCCATGGCTGGCCAGCAAATCGATGACGCGACGCGCTTGATCGACGGTGCGCACGAAAGGCACCATGATTTCGACGTTAGTCAGGCCCATTTCGTCGCGCACTTTCTTGAGGGCCTCGCATTCCATGCGGAAGCATTCGGCGAACTCGTCGGATATATAACGCGATGCGCCGCGGAAGCCGAGCATCGGATTTTCTTCTTCGGGTTCGTAGCGTGAACCACCGATGAGCTTGCGATACTCATTGGACTTGAAGTCGGACAGGCGCACGATGACGGGTTTGGGATAGAAAGCCGCACCCAGCGTGGCCACACCTTCTGCAAGCTTTTCGACGAAGAAGGCCCTGGGGCTGGCATACCCCCTTGCCGCCGATTCGACCGCGCTCTTGAGCTCGGCGTCGACATTGGGGTAATCGAGCACCGCCTTGGGATGCACGGCAATATTGTTATTGATGATGAATTCCAGGCGCGCCAGGCCGATGCCTTCGTTGGGAATCTGCGAGAAATCGAAGGCCAGTTGTGGGTTGCCCACGTTCATCATGATCTTCAGGCCGATGTCGGGCATTTCGCCCCAGCGCACTTCTTCGATTTCTGTTTCGATCAGGCCATCGTAGATGCGGCCTTCGTCGCCTTCGGCGCAGGACACCGTGACTTCACGGCCATTTTCAAGGACATCAGTGGCATCGGCACAGCCCACCACGGCAGGGATACCGAGTTCCCGGGCAATGATGGCTGCGTGGCAGGTACGCCCACCGCGGTTAGTAACAATGGCGGCAGCCAGCTTCATGACGGGTTCCCAGTTGGGGTCGGTCATGTCGGTGACGAGAATATCGCCCGCCCGCACTTTGTCCATTTCAGAAGCATCAGCCACCACACGGACCTTGCCCGCGCCAATCTTCTGCCCGATGGCCCTGCCAGTGACCAGGACTTCGCCCGTGGCCTTGAGGCGGTAGCGTTCCTGGACATCGTTGGCACCTTGCTGCGACTTCACGGTTTCGGGCCGGGCCTGCAGGATGTAGATTTTTCCGTCGATACCATCGCGCCCCCATTCGATATCCATGGGACGCTGGTAATGCTGCTCGATGATGACCGCATAGCGTGCCAATTCGATCACTTCGTCGTCGGTCAGGGAATAGCGATTGCGCTCGGAGACCGGCACATCGACCGTGCGCACGGCATGACCGGTCGTGCGATCGGAGTCAAATTCCATCTTGAGCAGCTTGGAACCGATGCGGCGGCTGATGATAGGGTATTTTTCGGCAGCCAGCGAAGGTTTGAAGACATAGAACTCGTCGGGGTTGACGGCGCCCTGAACAACGGTTTCGCCCAAGCCGTATGACGAAGTAATGAAAACGACGTCCTTGAAACCGGATTCGGTGTCAATGGTGAACATCACGCCCGCGCTGCCCTTGTCGGAACGGACCATGCGCTGGATGCCGGCGGACAGGGCCACTTCTGCGTGGGCATAACCCTTGTGCACGCGATAGGAAATGGCACGATCGTTGTAGAGCGAGGCAAACACATGGCGGATTTTTTCCAGCACTTCGTCGATACCTACCACATTGAGGTAGGTTTCCTGCTGGCCCGCAAAGGATGCATCGGGGAGGTCTTCGGCGGTGGCTGAAGAACGCACCGCGAAAGACCCATTGCCGTCAGCGTCGAGTTCTGCAAAAGCCTTGCGGATCGCCTGCTCGAATTCGGGTTGAAAGGGGGTGTCGATGATCCACTGACGGATTTCCGCCCCCACGACCGCAAGCTCGCGGACGTCTTCCGGGTCTAGCGTTTTAAGCCTGTCGGCAATGCGCTGGTCGAGATGGGTGGATTTCAGGAAGTCACGAAAAGCCTGAGCCGTGGTGGCGAAGCCCCCCGGCACACGCACACCCGCGCCAGCCAATTGGCTGATCATCTCGCCCAGCGAAGCATTCTTGCCGCCGACCGAGTCGACGTCAGTCATGCGCAGCTGCTCGAAAGATACGACATAAGACATAAAGTCACCTGTAGATGAAAAGAAAGCGTGTTTGCTTAGGAACCGTGCCATACTGCGTAAGGTTCCTGAGCAAACCCGCCTCACTTCCTTTTTCTGCCTTGTCGGTCACACCAGGAAGGCAAGAATTGAATCAGGCGGCAAGCGTGTTTCCGGCGTTGAAACCGGTGGTACGTGCGGCGCAAGGATTCGTTCAAGCTTCCTTAATGTTAATCTTGCCGGATTGTACCGTTTTCGGCCGTCCCTGTACCAAGCAGCCATGTCCACACCCGTCACTCAGCGCACCGTCTTCGTCGTATCCGATAGCACCGGCATTACCGCCGCAACGTTCAGCAATTCTGTTCTTTCACAATTTGAGCAGGTGCAGTTCGACACCGTGCGGGTTCCTTATCTCGACAGCATGGATAAAGCCCTGTCCACCGTTGAACGGATCAATCGCTGCGCCGCCGAACAAAATGCGCCACCGCTGGTGTTCAGCACCCTGGTAGACCCTGCCATTGCCAAGACCATACGCGAGGCCGAATGCATCTTCTTCGACCTCTTCGGCACATTTGTCGAGCACATCGAAGACGCGCTGGGTGTCAAGTCCAGCCATTCGGTGGGCCGCTCTCATATGGGCGGCCTGTCCAAGCAGTACAACGCACGCATAGAAGCCATTAATTTCACCCTGGCCCATGACGATGGCCAGTACGTGCGGGGGCTTGAAGAAGCGGATGTCATCCTTATTGGGGTGTCCCGCTGTGGCAAGACACCCACCAGCCTGTATCTGGCCATGCAGTATGCCGTCAAGGCGGCTAACTACCCCCTGATACCTGAAGATTTCGATCGCGGCGGCCTGCCGGCCACCCTGGTGCCGTATCGCAAGAAACTTTTTGGCCTGTCCATCCACCCCGGCCGTCTGTCGGAAGTGCGCAATGAACGTCGCCCCAACAGCCAGTATGCATCCCTCAAGCAATGCCGGCACGAAGTCGCCGAAGCCGAGCGCCTGATGCGTATGGAAAACATTCCCTGGTTGTCGACCACGACAAAGTCCATTGAAGAAATTTCCACCAAAGTCATGACCGAAATCGGTCTGGAACGACGCCAGTATTATTGATTGCAAGATAGGCAGCTGTGGCCCGTTCACTTGGGTGATGCCCGATCAGCTGCGCGGCCCACCCGCCTTGCGGCGCTGCTCGAACAGGCAGATCCCCGCCGCCACGGCCACATTCAAGGATTCGACCGCGGCATCATGCGGGATAAACAGGCGTAGATCGGCCCGTGCCAATAGCGCGGGCGCTACCCCCTGCCCTTCATTGCCGAACACCCAGGCGGCTGATTCCGGCAGCTCTGTATCGTATAAAGGGTGCGCAGCTTCAAGCGCCGTCGCCAACAATGGGATATCCAGGCGTTGCGTCAACGCGTTCAGATCCTGACCTTCGTGGATATCCAGTACGAAGTGCGCCCCCTGGGCACTACGCAACACCTTGCCCGACCACGCCGCCACGCAAGCTGTCGAAGCAAAGATCTCGCGCATGCCCGCTGCCGCCGCTGTTCTCAGCAAAGTGCCCATATTGCCAGGGTCCTGTATGCGATCCAGCCACAGGCAGTTGTTGCGCAGGCGCAGTGGAACTTCGGGTTGCGGCGCGCTTGCGATAAAGATCACGCCCTGCCCCTGCACCACCTGGGATACGCCACGCAATAGCGTGGAAGAACAGATACGCACACGTGCGTCGCCCACAGCGCGCAGCAAGCCGGCGATCTCGGGATGACTCAGGCGTTCGCCATCAAAAAACGCCAATTCCGGTTGGCCCTTGAATTCCAGCCAACTCTGGCATAAATGTACGCCTTCCAGCGCAATACGACGACTATCGCCTGATCGTTCGCCCGGTGCGCGGCGCCCCGCAAGCACACGCTGCAGCAATCGGTAGTCAGCATTATCGCGAGACGTAACTTGCTTCATGGCGCCACAATTTCATAATGCCTGCGCACCGGCGCAAAGCCGCGGCGGTGTTCTTCGCAAGGGCCGAAGTGCCGCAAGCGCTCCAAATGCAGCGCTGTGGCGTACCCTTTATGCTGATCGAAGCCGTAATCCGGAAAACGCATATGCATCTCGCCGCAATAGGCGTCGCGCGCGGTCTTGGCAAGAATGGAGGCCGCCGATATGGCGGGAACAGTGGCGTCGCCACCAATTACCGGGCTGGCTGCGCATCGCAAGCCCGGTGGCACTTGGTTGCCATCGACCAGCACTTGCTGCGGCGCCAGATGCAGGCCCTCGCAGGCGCGCCGCATGGCCAGCATGGTGGCGCCCAGGATATTGAACTGCTCAATTTCAGCAACCGTGGCGCTGGCAATAAACCATGACAGCGCCCGTTCGCGTATTTGGATGGCCAGGCTGTCACGCCGTGCCGCCGTCAACTTCTTGGAATCATTCAGGCCGTCTATAGGAGCGTTGGCGTCCAGTATGACTGCGGCCGCAAAAACCGGGCCCGCCAGTGGGCCACGACCCGCTTCGTCGACACCCGCCATCATCACTTCGGGCAGGATCATGCCCTCGAACAGATCTGGAAGGGCAAGCCCAGGTTCGTTGAACGGCACCCTGCGATCAGCAGCCATGGCCTGCCTGCGCGATCAGGGCATCCGCCACCAGCCGCGGCGTATCCAGCGCCAGGCTGTGATGCATTTCGGTAAAGCGCCGCTCGACCGAGGCCGCATAATCGGTATCAATCAAAGCCCGCCAGGCGGCGTCCGCCAATGCCAGCGGGGTGGCTTCCTCTTGCAATAGTTCGGGCACGACAAAATCGCGGGCCAGGACATTGGGCAGCCCCACCCATGGCAGGGAAGGACGTGACTGGCCGGACTTCCATTCCATGATCTTGCGCATGAGCGGGGTCAGCACGTAAGAAATAACCATTGGGCGCTTGAAAAGCGCGGCTTCAAGTGTTGCCGTACCGCTGGCCACCAGCACGGCGTCGGCCGCTTCCATCACATGCCAGGCCGCCGGCCAGCCAGGCTCGACACCGTTCAGCTTTTCGCGGTCAATGATATGGCAATTTGGCAGCGAATGTTGAGCAAGTATCGATTCGAATTCACGCCTGCGATCTGCATTTACCATAGGAACGGCAAACTGCAATGCCGGGTCGCGTTGCAGGAGTTGCTGCGCGGCCTGCAGAAAACGCGGTGCGAGCTGGCGTATTTCGGAACTGCGGCTACCGGGCATAATGGCCAGCAGACGAGCGTCAGGGTCCAGGCCCAGGCGCCGCCGCGCCGCCTGTCGGTCGGGCTGCATGGGAATGTTCGCAGCCAATGGATGCCCGACACACGTAACGGGGATGCCCTCTTTCTGATAGATCTCGACTTCGAACGGGAACAGCACCAGCATGTGTGATACGGCGCGCCGTATGGTGTGGATACGTTCATAGCGCCATGCCCAGATGGACGGCCCGACAAAATGCACCGTAGGCACGCCGGCGGATTTCAGCTTCTCTTCCAGCCTCAGATTGAAGTCGGGCGCATCCACCCCCATGAAGACGTCAGGCCGGCCAGCGCGCCACCTGCGGCGCACATCCCCATAAATACGCAACAGCCCTGGCAACTGCTTGAAGGCATCGACGTAACCAAAAACGGTAAGGGCATGCATGGGATGCCAGGCATCAAAGCCTGCTTCAAGCATGGCAGGCCCGCCTATGCCTTCACAGCGGACATCGGGCACCTGCTGACGCAGCCCCGCTATGACCTTGCTGGCCAGCAGATCGCCGGAGGGTTCACCCGCGACCATGCCGATATGCAAGGACATCAGCGCACTATGCCCCGGCCGGGGCGTTCAAGGAAGGCCGCCAGGACGTCGATGGCGGCGCTGGCCGCGGGCCGTTCGCGTTGCAGATCCCGCATGGCGGCAGCGGCTTCGTCGATTTTGAGATTGCGCCGGTACAGGAGCTTGTAGGCTTCTTTCAGGCTTGAAACAGTTTCAGCGTCATAGCCGCGACGTTGCAGGCCTTCAGAGTTGATGCCGACCGGACGGAACGGGTCGCCGGCGCCGATAACATAGGGGGGAATATCCTGACGGATGGAGCTTGTCCCGCCTATCATGCTGTGCGCACCAATATGCACGAATTGATGTACGGCTGAAAGACCGCCCAGAATGGCCCAGTCGCCGATATGAATGTGACCGGCCAACTGAACGCTGTTGGCCATGATGACGTGCGAGCCGATCTGGCAGTCATGTGCAATATGCACGTAGGCCATGATCCAGTTGTCATCGCCGACACGCGTCACGCCGACGTCCTGTGCTGTGCCGGTGTTGATGGTGACATACTCGCGCACCATGTTGCCATCGCCGATTTCAAGCCGGGTGGGTTCGCCGTTATATTTTTTGTCCTGAGGCATGCCCCCTATGGAGCAAAAGCGATAGAAAACATTGTTGGCACCAATACGGGTATGACCGTCGATGACGCAATGCGGCCCAACGCGTGTACCAGGGCCAATGGAGACATCGGGACCGATGATGCTGTAGGCGCCGATTTCGACATCGGCTGCCAGCTTGGCATCGGGAGACACCAGGGCTGTAGCATGAACACTACCTGCCATATCAGTCTTCCAGGACGCGTATGGCGCACATGATCTTGGCTTCAGCCACCAGCTGGCCGTCGACGGTTGCCTTGGCTGAATACTTGCAGATGGAGCGGCTGATTTTGTCGGCCACGCTTTCCAGCCGCAACTGGTCGCCTGGCACCACGGGCCTGCGGAAACGTGCCTGATCAACGCCGACCAGGTAGTAGGCCATCTTGGGGTTGGCCGGGCTTACGCCGCTATCACCTTCAAAGGAAAACAGCGCGGACGCCTGGGCCAGGGCTTCGATGATGAGTACCCCGGGCATGACAGGATGATGCGGAAAGTGCCCTGTGAAAAACGGTTCGTTGAGCGTCACGTTCTTGATCGCCACGATACTTTTGCCCGGCACCATTTCAAGCACGCGGTCAACCAGCAGCATCGGATAGCGATGCGGCAGGCGTTCCATGATCTGCTTGATGTCGAGTTCTATTTTTTGGGTGTCCTGCATGAGTATGGCACGATTTTTTCAGAGGGTGGATAAATCATTCCTGATCGCCTGCCGGGCCTTGCGACTGCTGCCGTTCGAGCGTACGCAGGCGGCGCCGCAATGCGCCCAATTGCGTTAAAACGGCCGCATTTCGCTGCCATTCGGAATGGTCGGAATACGGGAACACGCCAGTATAGCGCCCCGGTTTGTGTATGCTTGAGGTGACCGCTGTTGCGCCAGAAACATGGACATCGTCGCCCAGCGTAAGGTGGCCCGCCGTCATGGCCGCGCCTGCGAGGGTGCAGCGCTTGCCAATGATGGTGGACCCAGCCACGCCTACACATGCCGCCATGGCGGTGTAGTCGCCAACCTGGCTGTTGTGCCCGATCATGATCTGGTTGTCCAGCTTGACGCCGTTGCCCAGTACCGTATTGTCAAGCGCACCGCGGTCGACCGTGGTGTTGGCGCCGATTTCGACATCATCGCCCACCACGACACCCCCCAATTGTGCGATCTTGGCCCAGGCACCAGGCGTGCGCGGGTCGGGGGCAAAGCCGAAACCATCGGCGCCCAGCACGCAACCCGTATGCAGGATGGCACGATCGCCAATAGTTACACCATGATAGAGCGTGACCCTGGCGTGCAACAGGCAATCCTGGCCCAGCGTAGAGCCGGCACCAATCACGCAGCCTGGCCCGAGGCGGGTGCCCCTGCCAATGCGCGCACCTGCTTCGACGACGCAATGAGGGCCGATGTTCACACCTTCTTCGAGCTCTGCGGATTCGGCAATGACAGCGGTGGGATGGATGCCCTGCGGAAGGCTGCCCAGCCGATGACGATCAAACCACTGCGCCACCAAGGCGTACAACAGATAAGGCTCGCTGCACAACACAGGCAGAAACCCAGGGGTTTCGTCACGGATGCTTTCCCAGACAGCGGGCGTGACAATCACCGCCGCTGCCTGGCAGTCGTGAAGCTGGGATTGCAGCCGGGGGTTGGATAGAAAACTGATTTCTTCCGGCCCGGCCGCCGTCAACGAGCCCAGTCCCCTGATAAGAGGCTGGGACGTGTCAGGCTTACGGGTGGACGGCAGTTTGCAATCGATCCCAACGGTATTGGCTTCGGCGAGCAGCCTATCAAGCGGGGTACCCTGCCCCGGTGGAAGCAGTACCGGCATGGATGATCAGCCGCCCAGCGCCTTGAGCACCTGGTCGGTGATGTCGACGCGCGGGCTGACGGTTACGGCATCCTGGATGATGAGATCGTAGCCCTGCTGTTCGGCAATGCTCTTGATGGCGGCATCGGCCTTTTCCACGATGGCGGAAAATTCTTCATTGCGACGGCGATTGAAGTCTTCCTGAAACTCGCGGCGCTTGCGCTGCAGGTCGGAATCCAGGTCGGCCAGCTGGCGCTGGCGTTTGATGCGTTCGGATTCGGATATGACAGGTGCATCCTTGTCGAACTTCTGGGCCTGGCCGCGCAGGTTGTTTGCAAGGCGTTGCAGTTCGTCGTCGCGCTTTTTGAATTCGGCTTCGATCTTGGATTGTGCTGCCTTCGCGGGCTTGGAATCACGCAGGATACGTTCTGTGCTCACGAAGCCGATCTTGGTGCCCTGCGCCTGTACCGGCGCCGGGACAGCCAACACCGCAGCTGCCGCCAGTGCCGAGGCAAACATCCATGCACGACCGCTGCGGTCTAAACCTCGCGACAACGCGGAAACTTTCAATGCGATTTGGGACTTCATGAATACTCTACCTTGCAAGGAGCGAAGATCAAAAGATTATTGTGCCATTAAACGCACGGCGGGAGGAATCCCGCCCCACCCCAGGAAAATCCGGATTCCCGAAGTTGGGGCTGGCTGCCTGTCCCTGCTGGCCGGCCCTTGGCGATCAGGTTCAGAAGGCCGTGCCGATCTGGAACTGGAAGGACTGCTTGTCGTCGCCGGGTTTCTCGTTGATGGGGCGGCCATAAGAAAGCTGCAACGGGCCCAGTGGCGATTCCCACGACAGGCCTATGCCGGCCGAGTACTTCCAGCCGCAGGGATCCGACACATGGCCATTCACCCCTGCATAACACGTGCCACCCCCCGTGGTGCTGACCTGTCCGGCGTCTGCAAACAGGAACCAGCGCAGCGTGCGGTCGCGCGTGGCACCAGGGAACGGCAGATAAAGCTGGGCATTCCCGATAAGACGACGTGAGCCACCCAGGTAGTCGTTGGTTTCGATATCACGCGGGCCGAGCGAGCCACCTTCATACCCACGCACCGTACCAATGCCACCCGCATGGATGTTCTTGATGACCGGGAAGGACTTGCCGCCGTATGTCTTGCCCCAATCAGCCATGACATTGAGCGCCAGCGTGTAAGACCGGCCCAGCGGAATATAGTGCTGATGCTGCCCGTGCAGCATGTAGTAGCGCAGGTCCATGGTCGAGAAGTCGGCCGAGAGCCGGGAATAATACCCCTTGGAAGGTGCCAGTGCGCTATCGCGGGTGTCTTTGGACCAGCCCACATTGAACACAACGGAATTCGTGCCTTCGCCGTATTCCTGAACAAAGTCACGATAGGCACGCGGCGTGTTCTGATTCAGGCGGCTAAGCTTGTTGTGCTCGAAGCTGATACCCGAAAAGATACGGTCGTATTCCGTGATGGGCACGCCGAAATTAAGGCCCGCCCCATATGCCGTGATCTGGTAGTCGCCCCAGGAATCGTAGGCATCATAGGGTTCGGTACGGCGGTAGTACAGCGAAGTTGTCTTGCTGATGCCGTCGTCTGTCCAGTAGGGGTCGGTGTGAGCGATAACCAGAGCACGGTTGCGCTTGCTGGTGTTCACGTTCAGCGACAGCGTGTTGCCGCTGCCGAAGATGTTTTCCTGGCTGATACCGGCCGACAGGATCACTTTGTCGGTCGAACCATACCCTACCCCCAGATTGACGAGCCCGGTGGGCTTTTCCTTGACATCCACGTTGATGTCGACCTGGTCGGCGCTACCCGGCACGGGCGAAGTGCTGATATCGATTTCGTTGAAATAACCCAGGCGATCAACGCGGTCGCGCGAGGTACGGATGCTGCTGGAATCGTACCAGGCTGCTTCCTGCTGACGAAACTCGCGGCGGATGACCTCGTCACGGGTACGCGTATTGCCACCGATCTGGATGCGGCGCACATAGACGCGCCGACCTGGATCGACATAGAAGGTCAGATCGGCATGGTGTGCGTCGCGGTCCAGAACAGGGTTGGGGTTGACGTTGGCAAACGCATAGCCCAGGCTGCCCAGATATTCCGAGATGGCCTGGACGGTTTCGTTGGTCCTGGCGGCGGAAAACACTTCGCCTTCCTTGACCTGTACGAGTTCCTGAATCTGGGGTTCGAGTTCGAGCAGTTCGCCTGCCAGCCTTACGTTGCGCACGGTATAAGGCTCGCCCTCGTGCACTGTAAGGGTGATGAAGATATCGCGTCGGTCGGGTGAAATCGTGACCTGCGGGGCATCGGCGGAATACTCAAGATAGCCGCGGTCAAGGTAAAAGGAGCGCAGCCGCTCCATGTCGCCTTCGAGCTTTTCGCGTGAATATTTATCTGTGCCCGTGTACCAGGTCATCAGCCCGCTGTCGGTGAGTTCCAGCTCGTCGAGCAAAGTGCCCTGCGAGAAGGCCTGATTGCCGACTATGTTGATTTCCTTGATGCGCGCCAGGTCGCCTTCAAAAATGTCGAAGGAAACACCCACCCGGTTGCGCGGCAGCGGCGTGATAACGGGCGTGATCTCGACGCCGTACTTGCCCTTGGACAAATACTGCTGCTTGAGCTCGAATTCAGCCCGTTCGAGCATGGAGCGGTCGAATACACGGCCCTGGCCGAAGCCGACCTGCAGCAACGACTTGACGATGGCCTTGTCGTCGAATTCGCGCATGCCATTGAAACTGACCGACGCAATGGTAGGCCGTTCCTGTACCGAGATCACCAGTACGTCGCCCGTGGTGTCGATCTGGACATCACTGAACAGGCCGCTGGAATACAAGCGCTGAATGGCTTCTGCTGCCTGATCTTCGGTGAAGGTTTCACCGACGCGGACTGGCAGATAGGTGAATACGGTGCCGACATCCACCCGCTGCACGCCATTCACCTGGATATCCTTGACCACGAAGGGTGTGAACGCATTCGCGATCCCTGTTGCGAGCAAGGTGCTCAGCAAGACTGGCAATACGCGTCTCGCAAATGGAAATTTCCGGCTAAACGACATCCTGGGATATCCTTGGTCGACTAAATGGTGGAAGATTGTACGGCACAACGACTTTAGCTGAAAAGACGAGTCAAGTCGTTAAAAAACGCGAGACTCATCAATGCGGCCAGCAGACCCAGCCCGATACGCTGGCCTGTCATCAGCCAACTGTCTGGCAGTGGCCGCCCACGCACGGCTTCCATCGCATAATAGAGCAGGTGGCCGCCATCAAGCATGGGAATGGGAAGCAGGTTGAGCACACCGATGCTGACACTGATGAGCGCCATGAAGCTGATGTAAGCCGCCAGCCCCACGCGCGCGGTCTGGCCCGCATAATCGGCAATGGTAACCGGCCCGCTGACATTTCGCAGCGAAATATCGCCCAGAATCATGCGCCCCATCATTTTCAATGACAGTACCACCGTGTCCGCGGTGCGTTCAACGCCACGCCAGACGCTTTCAATCGGGCCGTGTTGAACGGTCACCATGGGCAGATCGCCGCCCAGCATCACGCCAATCCGCCCAACACTCTGGCCTTCGGCACCCGTTTCGGCTTGCGGCACAACATGCAGGTCTATGATTGCCCCTTCGCGCTCTACGGTGAGCCGTATCGGCTGCCCAGGCGACAGTTGTACCTGGCGTACCACTTCGGAGGCGGTCGGTTCTTGTACATCGGCCACAGCCAGCAGGATGTCGCCCGGCAGCAACCCGGCAGCCTGCCCTGCCCCACCTTCAACCAGTTCACGGACCATGGGACGCGGCGCCATGAGCGAGAACCCGGCCTCCGACATGGGGTCCGCCGCATCCGGCTCGACGGCGGTAACGGGCAGCACAACACGGCGGGAACGCGCCAGACCTTCTTTGGTCTGAACGTCGATGTCCATCGTTGCGCCGCGGGTGAAACCATCCATAAGCTGCCAACGTGCATCACCCCAGGATTCGACAGCCTTGCCCTGGATGGCGGTGAAACGGTCGCCCGCCTGAAAGCCGGCCAGGGCCGCAGGTGTGTCGGCCGGTGGAGCAGCAATAACCGCCGCAGGCTGCTGCGTTCCCATCATGCCGAGGAAGGCATAAAGCAGGACGGCCAACAGCAGATTGGCAAAAGGGCCGGCGGCCACAATGGCGGCGCGATTGCGCAGCGGTTGCTGATTGAAGGCGCCGGCGGCAAGTTCAGGAGGGTCGCCCGGCGCGGGGTCGTCCCGGAACTTGACGTAGCCGCCCAGCGGAATGGCAGAGAGTGCCCATTCCGTCCCATTGCGATCACGACGGCGCAGGAGCACCTTGCCGAAACCGACCGAGAAGCGTTCCACGTGGACGCCGCAGCGCCGCGCCACCCAATAGTGACCGTACTCGTGAAAGGTGATCAGAACGCCCAGCGCAACGGCAAAGGCCAGCAAAGTGAAAAGCATGTTGACTCGTTCGAATGGGGCCGGGTCAGGCCCTTAGCATACAGAGCTCGGCAGCAATCGCCCGCGCATGATGGTCTTGTTCCAGAACGTCTTCCAGGCTGCCAGGGACCTCGCAAGAGCTTGTGTCCATGCGTTCCAGGCAATCGCCGATGATATGCGAGATTTCAGTATAGCGAATCCGGCCGGTAAGGAAGCGTTCCACTGCTATTTCATTGGCGGCATTCAGGCTGATGCATGAAGCCTGGCCGGCACGCAGGGCATCGAAGGCCAGCGCCAGGCAGGGAAAACGTTCAAAGTCAGGTTGTTCGAAATCCAGATGCTGCAACTTGGCCAGATCAAATAGACCCACCCCGCTGGGAATGCGTTCCGGAAAACCCAGGCCGTAGGCGATGGGGGTACGCATATCCGGCTGACCCAGTTGCGCCAGAATCGAGCCGTCTTCGTATTCCACCATGGAATGCACCAGGCTCTGCGGATGGATCAGCACCTGTATGCTGTCGGGTTCCATCGCGAACAACCAGTGCGCCTCGATGACTTCCAGGCCCTTGTTGAGCATGGTGGCCGAATCGACGGAAATCTTGCGGCCCATGCTCCAGTTCGGGTGTGCGCAGGCCTGATCTGGTGTGACGCCATGCAATGCATCCAGCGCAACCGTGCGAAACGGGCCCCCAGACGCGGTCAGCAGCAGGCGCCTGACACCCCGCGCAGGTTGCTGCGGTGCACGGGCCCGGTCTTCGTCCGCAGGCAGGCACTGAAAAATGGCGTTGTGTTCGCTATCGATAGGTAAGAGCTCGGCACCATGCTCGCGCACCGCCTGCATGAACAGGCCGCCTGCCGCAACCAGGGCTTCTTTGTTGGCGAGCAGCACCCGCTTGCCGGCGCGGGCCGCAGCCAGCGCTGACGGCAAACCCGCCGTACCGACAATGGCGGCCATGACGGCGGTGACCTCGGTGTCTGCAGCGGTGTCCGACAGGGCTTGCGCCCCCACACGGATCTCAGGCCTGTTTTTACCTACCGGCCACAGACTGCAAAAGCGCTGCCGTGCGGATTCATCCGGTACCACGACCACTCTGGCGCCTGTCGCAACCGCCTGCGACACCAGCTTGTCGACCCGGCTGTAGGCGCTCAGGGCATAGACCTGATAGCGGCCCGGGTGCCGGGCAATGACGTCCAGAGTGCTTTCACCGATGGAACCCGTGGAACCCAGCACGCAGACATTCTGTAGCTTCATTGGAAAATGATTCCTGTCAGCATGATTGCCACTGGCGCCACCGGCAACAAGGCGTCGATGCGGTCATAGACACCGCCATGGCCTGGCAGCAGGCGGCTGGAGTCCTTGACCCCTGCACGACGCTTGAGCAATGATTCGAACAAATCGCCAATGATGGAAATGGCGGCCAGAAAGCTGGCCAGAGCAAACACGATCGGCAAAGACCATTGCTGTGCGAGTATTGCCCCAAAGCTGCCGGGCACGAGTGCTGTAGCGGTAGTCCAGACGGCAGCGGCCAGCACCCCGCCTATCGCCCCTTCCCAGGTCTTGCCGGGGCTGACGGCCGGAGCAAGCTTGTGCCGGCCGAAAGCACGGCCCGTGAAGTAGGCGGCAATGTCGGCAAACCAGATCAGCGCCATCAACGACACCAGACACCAGGCGCCGAACTCGACAAACAGCAGCACCAATGCACCCCAGGCGGATACGATAGCCAGCACGCCGAACAGACTCATGAGTGCTGGAAAGCGCCTGTCGGCCGTATGACCTTGCAGTACTTGCGGCAATGCCAACACCGCCCACGCAACCACCGTTACAGGCATGAACCAGGGGTGAATCAAACGGCTTGCGGCCGGCAAGGCCACCGTGGAAGGCATCCATGTCCAGACCAGCCAGCACATCACCACGGATGTAAAGACCGCCACCCAGGGAGCAGCAGGCTGCCAGGTCGGTGTCAAAGACAGCCTCAGCCATTCCCATAATGCGCAGCCCGCCAGTACCACCAGCACGGCAATCAGCGGCCAGGGGCTGGGTGCCATCAGCGCGCCTAGCAGCACCATCAACAGGACAATGGCGGTCAACACTCGCTGCAGCAGCATGGAGCCCCCTTCTAGATGATTGAGTTCTTTCAGGCGCTGCCGACCAGTTGTGCACTGGTACGGCCAAAACGGCGCTCCCGCGTACGATACCACTCGAACGCGTCATCAATGTCGCGCGCAGAAAAATCGGGCCAGTACCGGTCGGTGAAATAAAGTTCGGTATAGGCAAGCTGCCATACCAGGAAGTTAGAAATGCGCTGTTCGCCGCCCGTACGGATGAACAGATCGGGTTCGGGGGCAAAGGCCATGGACAAATACGGGGTCAGCATGGATTCATCAATGGCCTGCGGATCTTCCCGCAATTCGGGGTGTTCTGCCAGCATGCGCCGTGTGGCTTGAAGAACATCCCAACGCCCCCCGTAATTGGCAGCGATGGTCAGATGCAGGGTGTCGTTGTGGGCCGTGCGCGCCTCGGCTGCGCGGATCAACGCCTGCAGTCGTGGTTCGAATGCATCAATGTCGCCGACCACGCGCAAGCGTACGCCTTGTTCGCCCAGCTTATGGACTTCTTTTTCCAGCGTCTGTACAAACAGGCGCATCAGCAGCGAGACTTCTTCCTGGGGGCGTCGCCAGTTTTCAGAACTGAACGCAAACAGTGTCAGATACCGGACACCACGCCGGCCGCAGAGCTCGACCACGCGACGCACGGCCTGCACCCCGCGCGCATGCCCGGCGGTGCGTGGCAGAAAACGCTGAGTCGCCCACCGCCCGTTGCCATCCATGATGATCGCCAGATGATGCGGTACGCTGGCGTGGCCGGGGACGGCTAGGGTGGAGCTTGGGTGCATCGCGCGACTAGCGGCATGACGGCTCAGACCGTCATGATCTCCGCTTCTTTCTGGGACACGACCTTGTCGATATCCCCAACATATTTGTCGGTCAGTTTCTGGATCTCATCCTGCATGCGACGCTCGTCGTCTTCGGAGATTTCCTTGTCCTTAAGCAGCTTCTTGAGGCTGTCGTTGGCTTCGCGACGCAGGTTGCGCACGGCGACCTTGGCATCCTCACCTTCGCTGCGTACGACTTTGGTGAGGTCGCGGCGACGCTCTTCAGTGAGCGCCGGCATGGGCACGCGGATGCTTTCCCCCATGGATATGGGATTGAGCCCGAGATCGGATTCACGAATAGCTTTTTCGACCGGGCCAGCCATGTTCTTTTCCCAGACCTGGACATTCAGGGTGCGCGCATCTACCACTGTGACGTTGGCGACCTGGTTCACAGGCACGGGCGAACCGTAGTATTCGACATTGACGTGATCAAGAATGCCGGCGCTTGCGCGGCCAGTGCGGATCTTGGCCAGACCCGTGCGCAACGCTTCCACGGATTTTTCCATGCGGCTATCGGCCGACTTCTTCACCTCTGAAAGACTCATTACGATTCCTTAGTTTTCAGACATGCACCAGAGTGCCTTCGTCTTCGCCCGAAACAGCGCGCATAAGCGCGCCCGGCTTGTTGATCGAAAAAACCTTGATGGGCAGCTTCTGATCCCGGCACAGGGCAAACGCTGTTGCGTCCATGACTTCAAGACGACGGACTATGGCCTCGTCGAAGCTGATGCGGGCATAACGTGTAGCGTTGGGATCCTTGTTGGGATCGGCGCTGTAGATGCCGTCGACCTTGGTGGCCTTGAGCACGATTTCGGCGCCGACTTCCGCCCCCCGCAGTGCGGCGGCCGTGTCGGTGGTGAAAAAAGGGTTGCCGGTGCCGGCCGCAAAAATGACAACCTTGCCTTCTTCCAGGTAGCGCAACGCTTTGGGGCGGATGTAGGCTTCGACGACCTGATCAATCCGCAGCGCCGACTGCACACGCGCATCGACACCGCCATGCTTGAGCGCGTCTTGCAGCGCCAGCGCATTCATGACCGTGGCCATCATGCCCATGTAGTCGGCCGTGGCCCTGTCCATCCCCTGCGCCCCGGGCGCAATACCGCGGAAGATGTTACCCCCACCGATGACTATGGCCAGTTCTATCCCGCTCTGAGCGACAGTGACGAGTTCTTCCGTCATGCGCAAAATGGTGGAGCGGTTGATACCGAACGCGTCCTCGCCCATCAGGGCTTCGCCCGAAAGCTTCAGGAGCACGCGCTTGTACGTTCTGGTCGTCATGGAAGAGATCCC
Source organism: Burkholderiaceae bacterium (assembly GCA_041678385.1). Lineage (GTDB taxonomy): Bacteria > Pseudomonadota > Gammaproteobacteria > Burkholderiales > Burkholderiaceae_B > Yanghanlia. Next base: position 16,923 of record JBAYOJ010000008.1, read on the forward strand.
GGAAAGCAAAACAACGCAAAGTAGTTTAAGTGAGAAACTCCGTAAATGGCGGGTGGAAGGCAGGATACCGGGTCAACCGGCCCCTGCCCCACCCCGCGCGGGCCGGAGCAAAGGCGAAGATCAGGCGTTGCCGACAGCGGCAGCCACTTCGGCAGCGAAGTCGTCGACCTTTTTCTCGATGCCTTCGCCAACGACATAAAGCGCAAAGCGGTTTACGCGGGCGCCCTTTTCCTTGAGCATTTGCTCAACACTCTGTTTGTCGTTCTTGACGAAAGGCTGCGACAGCAGGGTCACTTCTTTCAGATACTTCTGAACGGAACCTTCGACCATCTTTGCGACGATCTCTGCAGGCTTGCCGGATTCGGCCGCTTTCTGCTCAGCGACGGAACGTTCGCGGTCGATATCTTCGACGGGAACGCCATCCGCACTGAGCGCCTTGGGCTTAGAAGCAGCCACGTGCATGGCAACGTCTTTGCCGACTTCTTCGGAACCTGCCACATCCACCAGCACACCAATGCGGCCACCATGAACATAGCTGGCCAAGCTGTCAGCGGTTTCGTAACGCTCGAAGCGGCGTACCGACATGTTTTCACCGATCTTGCCCACCAGCGCGGCACGCACGCTTTCCACCGTGCCTTCACCCAGCGGCAATTCGCTCAGGGCGGCAACGTCGGCAGGCGATTTTTCGGTAACCAGGCGGGCCAGATCGTTCACGAAAGCGATGAAATCGTCGTTCTTGGCCACGAAGTCGGTTTCGCAGTTGACTTCGATCACTGCACCGGTCTTGCCGTCAGCAGCGATGTGCAGGCCGATCAGGCCTTCAGCCGTGACGCGGGCGGCTGCCTTGCTGGCCTTGCTGCCCAGTTTGACGCGCAGGATTTCCTCGGCGCGTGCGATATCGCCGTCGGCTTCCGTCAGCGCCTTCTTGCATTCCATCATGGGCGCGTCGGTCTTCTCGCGTAGTTCCTTGACCATGGTTGCGGTAATTTGGGCCACAGTATTCTCCAGTTCAGTAAAACACGCCCCGGCGCAGGCCTGGGCGGCTCGAAGCATGTTCCGGCGCCGCTAGGTACAAGCGCCGGAAGCCGCGCGAATGTTCGCGCGGGTTCGCTTATTCGCGGCCTTCCTCGGACTCGATCTCGACCTCGACGAATTCTTCGCCTTCGGTGATTTCTTCAACGATGCCGTTCAGCGCCTGCTCACGACCTTCCAGCACAGCATCAGCCATGCCGCGTGCGTACAGCGCGATTGCCTTGGCCGAGTCGTCGTTGCCGGGAATCACCTGATCAATGCCTTCGGGGGAGTGGTTGGTATCGACCACCGCCACGATGGGAATGCCAAGGGTGCGCGCTTCAGCAACGGCAATCTTGTGATAACCGACGTCGATCACGAACAGGGCGTCAGGAAGGTTGTTCATGTCCTTGATGCCGCCGATCGACTTGTTCAGCTTGTCGAGCTCGCGCTCGAACATCAGCGCTTCTTTCTTGCTCATGCGCTCGGTCACGCCTTCCGCCTGCTGCGCTTCCATTTCCTTGAGGCGTTTGATGGATGTCTTGACCGTCTTGAAGTTGGTCATCATGCCACCCAGCCAGCGGCTGTCGACGTAAGGCATGCCGCAGCGTTCGGCCTCGGCAGCCACGAGTTCGCGAGCAGCACGCTTGGTGCCGACAAACAGCACTTTGCCGCCGCGTGCGGCCAGCTGGCGCAGGAACTTCTGGGCTTCCAGGAACTTGACAACACTCTGTTCGAGGTTGACGATATGGATCTTGTTTCGCTGGCCAAAGATGTACGATGCCATCTTCGGGTTCCAGTAACGGGTCTGATGGCCAAAGTGCACACCAGCTTCCAGCATTTCACGCATCAAGGACATAATATTCTCCAAGGGTTGGTTCTAATACCCGGTGCAAGTCATCCAGGCCCTATGCCCTGCATTGCTGCAGATACATTGGCCCCGGACACCCCGGCGCACACGCGCCCGTCTATCGGCCATTTTTATAAGGCTCCCAGACAGACGCGCCCATCACTAGAACCCGCCACATTGCATGTTGCGCCGGCAAACTACCTGGCGATTCAACTGCTTGTGACCCGTTACTTGCGATGCTGATTGCGGGCACGCTATTTTTCCGGCTTGTGGTTTCCCCGAAAAATTCGGGCATCCCGCGCCCCAGGCTAACTGAGGGTTACGATGCTCTAATTCCCGGAAAGCCTATAATTCTACTATTTTTTCGTTAAGGCAGTACAGACCCATGAGCAGTCTCGTCACCGACTCCGCCGACCTCGACAAAATGCGCGCAGCATGCAGGGATGCGGCCTCCGCCCTGGATCACCTGGCCCAGCATGTGCGACCGGGCATCACCACGGGCGAGCTGGACCGTATCTGCATGGACTACATCACCAACGTGCTGCACGTTGAATCCGCCACAGTCGGCTACGCGCCGCCAGGTTACACGCCCTTCCCGGCCTCTATCTGCACCTCTGTCAACCATGTGATCTGCCACGGCATCCCGGGCGACAAAGTGCTGAAGAATGGCGACATCATGAATATTGACGTCACCATCATCAAAGACGGCTGGTTCGGCGACACCAGCCGCATGTTTTATATCGGCGAACCGTCCATTCTGGCGCGCCGGCTGACTGAAATCACCTACGAATGCATGTGGCTGGGCATCGAGCAGGTGCGCCCCGGCGCCACCCTGGGTGATATCGGCCATGCCATCCAGAAACACGCCGAACAGCAGGGGTTTTCAGTGGTGCGCGAATACTGCGGGCACGGCGTGGGCCGCAAGTTCCACCAGGATCCCCAAGTGTTGCACTACGGGAAACCCGGCACCGGTGTACGGCTGGAACCCGGCATGATCTTCACCATAGAACCCATGATCAACGCGGGCCGCCGCGACATCCGTACCCTGGCTGATGGCTGGACAGTCGTCACCCGCGATCGCAGCCTGTCAGCCCAATGGGAACACGCCGTCCTGGTTACTGACAACGCCTATGAGGTCCTGACGGTGTCGCCGGGCATGCCTGCGCCGCCTGCCTTCGTCACAGGTTTCCAGACCGCCTGACAACCCCTCATGGCCGCCACAGACCACCGTCATGACTGGCAAACCATCTGCTGCTGATACATGGCGCGAGCGTTCCGGGCCGCAGGCCGGGCTCCCTCATATTGACGAGCTCCGGCAGCGGCTGGTCGACAACCGTCGCAATGCTATTCAGCTGTTCCGCGAGAACCGCCGGCCCGACACCCTTCTGCAGAACCTCAGGCGCGCGGCAGACCGCGCCCTCAAAGGGCTGGTAGTCATTCGCCCCCTGCCACCCGGTGCCGCTCTGGTCGCTGTCGGCGGCTATGGCCGCGGTGAGCTCTATCCCTATTCCGATGTCGACGTGCTGATTCTTCTGCGCGAGTCGCCGGACGATGACGCGGCCTTGAGGATCTCCGCTTTCGTGGCGGCCATGTGGGATCTTGGCATCGAACCTGGCCATAGTGTGCGCACCATAGAGGACTGCCGTCAGCAGGCAGCCGCCGACATCACTGTCGAGACCTCCCTGCTCGAGGCCCGCTGGCTGGAAGGCGACCGCAAGCTCATGCCGGAATTGCATCGTGCCATGGATGAACAGCGCGACCCGCAGATTTTCTTCCAGGCCAAGCGTGCCGAGATGCAGCAGCGCCATGCACGCTACCAGGACACGGCTTACGCCCTGGAACCCAATTGCAAGGAATCGCCCGGTGCCCTGCGCGACCTGCAGGTGGTGCTGTGGATGGCCCAGGCCGCCGGCATGGGCATGAACTGGACGCAGATTACCCGCAATGGCGGGCTGACATCCACCGAATTGCGAGCCTTGCGCCGTGCAGAACTCGCCTTCAAACGGTTGCGCATTGAGCTGCATCTGCTGGCTGGCCGCCGCGAAGACCGCCTGCTCTTCGACCTGCAACCCGCACTCGCGCAGGCTTATGGTTTCGAAGGGACCAAGAATCGTCTGCCAAGCGAACTGCTGATGCAACGCTATTACTGGGCAGCCAGAGTGGTATGCCAGCTGAATGCCATTCTGCTGCAAACCATTGAAGAGCGGCTGTTCCCATTGCCACAGGATCAGTTGCTGCGCATAGACGATGATTTTGATGCCATACGCAATCGGCTATCCATCCGTCGCGACGACGGCTTTGACCGGAACCCCGCGCTTATTTTTCGTGCCTTTCTCACCATGCAGGAACGCAGCGAGCTTACCGGCATGACGGCACAGACGCTGCGGGCACTATGGCACGCACGTCGCCACATCGACGTGCAGTTCCGTCGCAACCCGGTCAATCGGCATCAGTTCATCCAGATACTGCAACAGCCCCGCGGCCTGGTGCATGCCCTGAGACGCATGACCATGCTGAATATCCTGCCGCGTTATCTGCCCGCCTTCCGACGCATCGTGGGCCAGATGCAGCATGATCTCTTTCATGCCTACACAGTAGACCAGCACACGCTGATGGTGATCCGCAACCTGCGTCGCTTCACCATGCCCGAGTACGCTCAGGAATACCCGCTGGCCAGCCAGCTTATTGCCGATTTCGAAGACCATTGGCTGATTTACGTGGCCGCGCTGTTTCACGATATCGCCAAAGGGCGCGGCGGCGATCATTCCGAGCTCGGCGCCCAGGAAGTCCGCCGCTTCTGCAAAGATCACGGCATCGTCGCCAAAGACGCTGAACTCTGTGACTTTCTTGTCCGGCGCCACTTGCTCATGTCCCAGGTCGCCCAGAAACGCGACCTTAGCGACCCGGCCGTAATTGCGGATTTCACCGCTCAGGTCGGCGATGAAAGACGGTTGACTGCGTTGTATCTGCTAACGGTTGCCGACATTCGCGGCACCAGCCCCAAGGTCTGGAATTCCTGGAAAGGCAAGCTGCTCGAAGACCTGTACCGGCTCAGTCTGGCCGCAATGGGTAGCAGCGAACCCGATACTGGCGCCGTGCTTGCCCGCCGCAAACAGGACGCCATGGATGAGATCCGCCGCATGGGCCTGCGCGATGAAAGCCGCGATGCATTCTGGTCGCAGCTGGACGTTGCCTATTTCCTGCGCCACGAGGCTGGCGAAATAGCCTGGCACACCCGCCATCTTTACCACTGCGTGGATACGCCCGAGCCTGTGATCAAGGCCAGGGTCCTGGGTCAGAACGAAGCCTTGCAGGTGTTGGTCTATACGCCCGATCGTGAAGATCTGTTCGTGACACTATGCCGGTATTTCGATGAAAGCCGTTTCAGTGTGCAGGACGCCCGCGTGCACACTACCCATCACGGTTGGGCGCTGGACAGCTTTGTGGTCCTGCTGCCCGACAACGACAAAGACTATCGTTCCTATGCGAGCCTGGTCGAGCATGAACTTGCCGATGCCCTGCGTCAGCCGGCTGGCACGCCGCAGCTTCCTGAAACCACGGCCTGGCGCCCGCGCTCGCGCCGCTCAAGGGTGTTTCCCATTGTGCCCGGTGTTGAACTGCAGCCCGACGAACACAGCGCTTCGTGGCGGCTTTCCATTACCGCTGCAGACCGGCCAGGCCTGCTGCACAGCCTGGCGCAGGTTTTCGCAAGACACGAGGTCGATCTGAAAATGGCCAAAATCATGACCTTGGGCGACCGCGTCGAGGATATCTTCATCATTGGCGGCGAAAAACTGGAGCAACCGCGTGTACAACTGCAGTTTGAACGCGATATCCTGGCCGCCCTGGACACCCCATGATCAGTCTGATGTTTGTCGACTTCAGCCGCAGCTTTCTCTTTGCGCTGGCCACGCTGCTGCCCATACTCAATCCGCCGGCAGCAGCCCCCATCTATCTGACGCTGACGCATGGCGCCAGCCATGATGCACGGGCCCGGCTGGCACGCAAGGTCTCGGTCAATATCGTCATCATGCTGGCCATTGCCCTGATTGCAGGCAACATGGTGCTGGCTTTCTTCGGCATTTCCTTGCCCGTCATTCGCGTGGGTGGTGGCCTGCTTGTGGTGGCAACCGCCTGGCAACTGGTACATGCTTCCGACCCGGACACCCAGCATGCGCAGGACATGGCGGGCACTTATTCATACGAAACGGTGCGTTCCAAAGCGTTCTACCCGCTGACTTTTCCAATGATTGCCGGCCCGGGGTCGCTTTCGGCGGCCATCACCGTCGGCGCCACCGTGCAAGACAGCGTGACGCTGCGGTCAGTTGTCAAGCTGACGGGTTCGCTAGTGGGCCTGATGGTGGCTGGCATTGCCGTTTATTTCGTGCTGCGTTTCGCCACTGAAGTGATCGGGCGGCTGGGGCCCAACGGGACCGCCGTGCTCATGCGCTTGTCTGCTTTTCTCCTGCTTTGTCTCGGAGTCCAGATTGTCTGGGACGGCGTTCACGACCTCATTATGAGCCTGGCTCAGGAAATTCAACGCGCATGAAATCCGCCTCTATCCGCATTCTCAACCTCATTGCCCTGTTGTGCGTGGGCGCAGTCGGCGTCGCACTAATATCGCAACACCTGTTCGACATGCCACCTTGTGCCTGGTGCGTGTTCCAGCGCCTGCTATTCCTGTTGATCGCTGCCATTTGCTGGGCTGGCGTGTTGTTCGGTCGAAGCAGCACCGCTCTGCCCCGGCTGGCCGGCATGCTGACGGCACTGGTGTCGTCGGGCGGTGTCCTGGCCAGCTGGTATCAACATACCGTAGCGGCCGAAATGTTTTCCTGCGACCGGACCTTTGCCGATCGTTTCATGGTGGAAAGCGGCCTGGATGCCGGCATGCCTTGGCTGTTCGGTATCTTTGCCAGTTGCATGGACGCCCGCGTCGAGCTATTGGGCGTGGAATACGTGCTCTGGGCCATGGCCTTGTTCATCGTCACTGCCGTACTGGGCCTGGTCGCCGCCTTTCAGCGATCACGTCGCTGAAAGGCAGATGCTTCATTCACGTAAGCTCATAAAGGGGTGATGGCGATGATGTCCGGGTTCGCCTCTGCGTAGGCCAGCGCGTACTCAAGCTCGCCCTGGCTTTCCGCATGGACAGTGCATAAGGGCTGATTGCCTTCAACCACATCGTCCAGGCGTACATGCATATCCATGCCGGCGGAAGCATTTTCGGGCGCACCCGCAAGCTTGGCCAGACGAGCCAGCTTACGATTGTCGATGCCGTACACCCGGCCGGCTTCCGGCGCGCGCAGAACCTGCTGCAGCCTTGCCATGTGAGGCTCGCTCATGCCGCCCTGGGCTTCGCAGATAGCGACAAATTTATCCCAGGCACGGCCATCGGCGACGGTTTGCAGTGCCAGTTCATACCCCATCCCCGCCGCGGCCTTCCCCCCCATTTCAAGCAGCACACCAGCCAGACGGCATGATCTTTCCCTGAGGTCGGCCGGTGCGCCGCGCTGGTTGCGAAGGATAGCCAGCAGGTCACGTGCCTCAAGGGCTGGGCCGATTCCACGGCCGACAGGCTGACGGCCATCGGTTCTGAGTACGGTCGTGCGGATACCGAAGCTGGTCGCCACGGATTCCAGCAGCCCCTGCAAATGGTCGGCCGCCGCAGCGCTGCGCACCTTCGCTGTCGGCCCCACCGGTATATCCACCACCAAGTGAGTCGCGCCGGCCGCAATCTTCTTGGACAGGATGGAAGCGACCATCTGGCCGTCGTTTTCCAGATCAAGGCTGCGCTGCACACGTATCATCACGTCGTCGGCGGGGCTCAGTTGCATGGCGCCGCCCCAGACAATACAACCGCCCTCGCGCTCGACCACCTTGCGAATATCCGCGATGGGAAGATCGACGGGCGCCAGCGTTTCCATCGTATCAGCGGTACCGGCGGGAGAAGTGATGGCGCGCGACGAGGTTTTGGGTATGGTCAGGCCATGCGCGGCAACGATGGCTACGACCAGGGGAGTGGTACGGTTACCCGGCAGGCCACCCACGCAATGTTTATCAAGCACCATAGTGGTTGGCCAATCCAGCCGGATGCCGGTATCCACCATGGCACGCGTCAGGTAGCGGGTTTCGTCGAGGTCGAGCGGCAGCGTGGTGCAGGCAGTGAGGAATGAACCGATGTGCACGTCGGAATAACGGCCGGCGGCAATGTCGCCTATCACCATGCTCAGAGAGGTTTCATCCAGCCGGTTACCGAAAATGCGCCGGCGCAGTGCGGAATGAGAATCCAGCGGCCTAGGGTGACGTATAGACACTGTATCGCCGTCCCGCAGCCCCAGCTGATGCCAGGCGGATTCCGACAGCCCTGCTTCGTTCAGCCCAAGATCGTCGCCATCCACCTGATACAAAGTGGCGATGATTTCACGAGCGCCCGAGCGCAGGGCGACCCGGGCTTGCGTTTTCAAACCTTCCGCCCTGGCTACCGGGCTGTCCGAACGCAGAAATACAACGGCTTCGTGAACAGCATGAATACCTAGTCGCCGCGCATTCAGCGGCGCCATGACGTTTTCGCCATGGGAACGCCTTACCTTCATCGCAGTGAGAATTCCTCTAGGTGTTCAACAACCTGCACCTTCCACCCCATTTCGTCCTTGATGCGCAGACGCAAGGTGTCGGCCGCCTGCGGCTCGCCGTGGTTCAGGAAACAGTGACTGGGCGCAGTTTCAAAACCGCCCAGCCAACGCATGATTTCGTCTGTGTCGGCATGTGCTGACAGCATGGACAGGTTGTGGACTTCGGCGCGGATGGGAATGTACTGGCCATGGATCTTCACCTTGGAAGCCCCGCTTACCATGGTGGCACCCCGGGTGCCGGCAGCCTGATAGCCGGCAAAAAGTATGCTTGAACGCGGGTCGGGCGCATAGTGCTTCAGATGATGCAGCACCCGCCCACCGGTCGCCATGCCGCTGGCCGAAATAATGATTTTGGGCATGGGTGAGATATCCAGTGACTTGGATTCCTGGACATCGCGTACATAGCGTGGCATCTGAAATGCCGCCTGCAATTCAGAATAACCATGGCGCAACAGGCGGGTATTGCGGCGATAAAGCTCGGTTGCATTGGTCGACATGGGGCTGTCGACATACAGCGGCACGCTGGCAGGCAGCCGCCCATCACCCCGCAACTGGTACAGATACCACAACAGCAGCTGCACCCTTCCGACAGCGAAGGCGGGGATGATCACCGTGCCACCCCGCTGGACCGTGCGAAAAATAAGCGCATGCAGGATTTCCAACGGGTCTTCGTCGGTATGCCTACGATCACCGTAGGTAGATTCCAGCACCAGATAATCGGCGCGCTCGACAGGGGTAGGGTCAGCCATGATGGCATCATCGTAACGGCCTAGATCCCCGGAAAAAACAATGCGCCGCCCGCCATGGTCGATTTCGACAATGGACGCACCCAGAATATGCCCGGCGCCGCGCCAACGCACACGCAGACCAGGAAGGACTTCTTGCCAGCCATCGAACTCGACCTTGCGGAACAGCTTCAGTGCCTGTTCGGCATCGCCCACGGTGTACAGGGGCAGCGCGGGTTTATGCGAGGTGAGATTATGGCGGTTCAAGAATTCGGCATCCGCCACCTGAATGCCGGCGCTATCCATCAAAAGGATTTGGGCCAGGTCGGCAGTTGCATCGGTGGCATAGACCGGCCCTTTGAACCCCAGCCTTGCCAGCCGGGGCAGATAGCCGGAATGATCCAGATGCGCGTGCGTCAGGATGACTGCATCAATGCTTGAGGGTTCGACGGGAAACGGTGCCCAGTTGCGCTGCCGCAGGTTTTTGAGCCCCTGGAACATGCCGCAATCAATCAGCACGGTGTGCCCGCCGGCCCGAAGCAGCGTACGTGAACCTGTGACCGTCCCCGCGGCCCCCAAGAAAGACAGGCTGAACTCTTGATTCTGGCTCATGTAGCCCCTTTATCGATACAGAATATCCGGGCC